>JAKALZ010000134.1 GCA_021813065.1 bacterium | reverse complement strand
CCGATCTGCGGCGTAGGCGATCCCACGACCGTGGTTCCCGGAGGACGCGGCCACGATGCCGCGCGCGAGTTGCCCAGGCGTCAGGGTGAGTGCCTTGTTCATCGCGCCGCGCAGTTTGAAAGCACCCGTGATCTGCATACACTCAGCTTTCGCGTAGACATGGCAACCGAGATAAGAATCTAGGTTTTGAAGGCGCAACAAGGGCGTGGTGACAATGTAAGGCGCGATGCGCGAGCGCGCGGCGCGGATTGTGTCGATATTCAGAGCCAAAGTGATCTCTCCTTATGGGCGATTCAAGAGCCCTTCTCACTCCCACTCAATCGTTGCGGGAGGCTTCGACGATACATCGTATACGACGCGGCCAACTTGGGGAACGCGGTTCGTGATCGCGGCGGAAATTTCGAAGAGATCCTTGGTCTCAAAGGCGAACGGTTGAGCGGTCATGCCATCCTCGCTTTGGATCGCGCGCAGCGCGAGCACATACTTGTAGGCGCGTTCGTCGCCTGTGACGCCCACCGAGCGCACCGGCAGGAGCACACAGAATGCTTGCCAAATCAGGTCATAGAGCTTCCGAGAGCGCAGCTCCTCGATGAAAATGCTGTCCGCGTCGCGAAGGATATCACACTTCTCTCTCGTGATATCGCCAAGGATGCGCACGCCGAGCCCCGGGCCGGGAAAGGGGTGCCGCCCCACGATCTCTCGAGGGAGTCCGAGCACGCGGCCGAGCGCGCGAACCTCGTCTTTATAGAGCCTGTCGAGGGGCTCGATGACTCTCCCCTCGGCGCGCTTTTTCTCGATGAGGGGACTGCGCACATTGTGGTGGCTTTTAATGATCTGTGCCTTGTTCCCGACGCCCTTTCCCGACTCGATAAGGTCTGTGTAGAGGGTGCCCTGGGCCAAGAAGGCATTGGGAATGCCAAGGCGCTCGACGGCCGCCTGCTGCACCTTTATGAACATGTCACCGATGATATGGCGCTTCTTCTCGGGATCGCTCTGGCCGGCGAGCGCGCCCAAGAACTGAGCCTCGGCGTCAACCGCTTCAAGGTGACGCGCACCCAGTTTCGAGAGATTGCGCATGACCTCTTCATTCTCGGCCTTGCGCATGAGGCCAGTGTCGATATAGAGGAGGTAGACCTGCTCGGGATCAAGGCTCTTGAGGAGAAAGGCTCCCGCTACCGTGGAATCGACGCCCCCAGAAATGAGGAGGAGCACTGGCTCCGCGCCAACGCGCGCGCGCAGGAGCTTGGCCTCTTCCTCAAGGTACGCCTCCATCGACCAACCGCGTCTGGCGCCACAGATATCAAAGACAAATCGCGACAGTATGTCCATGCCATGCTCGCAGTGACTCACTTCGGGGTGAAACTGAAGACCGAACCATGGCTTGCGCTCATGGGCGAGAATCGCTGGCACTCCGCTCTCGGACATGCCGATGACTTTCCAGCCCTCGCCGGGCACCACAATGCTGTCGCCGTGGCTCATCCAGCTTGAAAAACGTCCGGGAAGGCCATCGGAGAACGCAGCCCACGCCCGGTTCGAGCGCGCTTCCGGCAGAAAGCGCACGGGCATGGACCCATACTCTCTCGTGTCGCAGCGCTCGACGCTTCCTCCTGAGTGGAGCGTGAGCCACTGAATGCCATAGCACACCGCAAGAAGGGGAAGTCCCGTGTCGAGCATCGACAGGCTCGGAGCAGGCGCACCCTCCTGGTACGCGCTGTAGGGCGAACCTGAAAGCACAATTCCTACGCAATCTCTAAGGAGCTCCTGATCGGCTACACGCTCTCCGGCGACAATTTCCGAGTAAACCCCGAGTTCGCGGATGCGTCTCCCAATGAGCTGTGTGTACTGGCTCCCGAAATCGAGGATGACTATTTTATCCATGGGCTTTCCCGAACGATCGTTTGATTGCGGTCTGATCCCACCGATACGATGGAAATTGGCGTTTCCGAGAACTCTTCGATGAATTCAATGTACTCCTGCGCGCGGAGGGGCAACTCACCGTAGGTCCTGCAGGTGCCGAGCGCGATCTTCCACCCCTTGAAGGTGCGGAGGATAGGCTCCGCGTGATCAAGGTCGCGGACCGAAGCGGGAAAATCCTCCACCACCCGGTCGCCAATTCTGTAGCCGACGCAGGCTTCGAATTCTTCGAGGCCATCGTACACATCGAGGTGCGTGAGCACGAGCCTGTCGATCGAGTTGACCGCGCAGGCGTAGCGGAGCGCCACGAGGTCGAGGTATCCGCAGCGCCGCGGGCGCCCTGTCGTGGTTCCGTACTCATTGCCCACATTGCGGATGTACTGCGAGAGCGATCCCTCGGAATCGTCCGCGAACTCCGTCGGGAAAGGCCCGTTGCCCACGCGTGTCGAATACGCCTTAAACACGCCCAGCACGCGGTCGATGCCGCGCGGGCCGATGCCGCCCTGGGCGGCGGCGCCCGCGGCGCAGGACATACCCGACGAGACGAAAGGATAAGTGCCAGTATCAATGTCGAGCAGCGCCCCCTGCGCACCCTCGAAGAGACGCCAAGTGTTGCGGTGCTGACGGAGATAGCCAATGAGGTCCACTTTGAGCGGCAGGAGCTTCTCTTTCCACTTCGCGAGCCAGGCGCGATCTTCCTGAGTCAGATTGATGAGCCGATTCTCATCGTCGATGTCGGCGAGCCGTATTCCATCCCTTGAGGCTTTCTGCGAGTAGGCGATACCGATGCCGCGTCCCGTGGTGCCGATTGGTTTAGCGCGATGCGATTCGGCCTCTCTGTCCATATCGCGGTATCGCGGCAGCACGATGTGCGCGCGGTCTGAGATGAGGACCCTTCCATGCCAGTGGATTCCCTTCTCTTCGAGCGTACCGAGCTCTTTGAAGAGGGCCTCCGGATCGATGACCATTCCCGAGCCGAGGATCACGGTTTTATCAGGATAGAGGATTCCTGAAGGAATGAGGTGCAGGGCGTACTTCTCTGCCGCGAGAACGATGGTGTGGCCAGCGTTCGCTCCACCAGAAAATCGTACGACGATCTGGGCATCGCCGGCAAGAAAATCGACGATTTTGCCTTTACCTTCGTCTCCCCACTGGGCTCCTATGATGACGACGTTCACAATGTGCTCCTTGCGCGCTTCGCTTATTTTTTCGGGGCAAACACCCGGTAGTTCATGTGCGGGAAAATGTTGTGGCGCTTTTCGAGGTTCGTGAGCCACTCTGTCTCGACCGTGTGGGCCGAGAGCATCTCGTAGATGTGATTGAAGTTGTAGATGCACTCCCGGATCTGCCTCGCGGCGAAATCCGAGGATTTTCCGCTCCGAAGAAGAAGTGCCCAGTCTGAGGTCATCGAGAGCAACACTTCTCGGGCGGCCTGGTTCAAAATTCTTTCGCGCAAACCGCTCTCGTTGGGGAACCGGATTGTCAATTCCCTCATTCTCTCAGCCGCTTTGCGCGAGTGCCGGTGCACCCAGTCGTTGCGCCCGTCAAGCCACGCCTCAGCGTAGCCGCCCTCGGCCCAGGATGAAAACTCAGGCTCGGACTCCGGGCAGTCGGGGTTCTCAGCGAGGTACTCCGAGAGCGTCACAAGTCGCACCAAGCTCTCTTCATCCTTTCTGCTCGCGGCACGGAAGAAGGCTTCGAGAAATTGCAGCCCCTCAAACCACCAGTGACCAAAGAGCTCCGCGTCGTAAGGGCACACAATGAGAGGCGGTTTGTCCTTCATCCAAAAAGAAGCGGCGCGCGCCTGAGTCTTGCGATCGGCAAGGTACTCGTGCGCATGCACGACCGCTTGCGCCGAGGCGGCGGAGGGCTCGTAAGGCCGCTTGTTGTCAGTCTTGCCCGTAACCGCCCAGTACTTGAATCCCGTGTAGCCTCGATCGATGCCATTCAAGTGCGCGGCGAGGTAGCTCGTCTCAAGATCGTATCCGATATCCCGGTAGAAATCTCGATAGACGGGATGCGCGGGGTAGCCCTCGGTCTCAGACCAGACCGCCTTTGTCGCGCCCGCGTCCCGGATAAACGCAGCTACGTTATCAGGCGTTTTCACCGGCGAGAAAGAGCCATAGAATGGCAGCGGTGAACCAAGTAGCGCTCCTTTCGTGGTGACGATGGTGTAGTGTATGTTGTACGCTCGAAGGTGCTTTTCGAGCCCTTTGTACCACCCGAGCTGGGGCAGCCAGAATCCGTTGGGATTCCTGCCGAATTCCGCGCGATGGGAAATGATCGCCGTTTCGATCTGCGCGTCGATGACTTCGGGAATATCGCTGTACAGCGGAAGAAACGCGTGTGTTGCCGCGGTGGTCATAAGCTCTAGGTAGCCCTTCTTGGAATAATAATCGAAGGTTCGGGTAATGTTGCGCCCATGAAGGGTTTCGAACTCATCGCGACTGCGACGATACATGGCCAAGTACATATCCGCGAGCGGTTCGAATACGGAATCACCCGCCAGCCTGAGTTTCTCTTTTTGCGCGAGTTCGATCTGGCTATCAAGGTAGGCCAGGTAGCGGTCGCAGAGCAGCGAATCGGCGAGCATCGAGAGCAAGGTTGGTGAAAACACCATGCTCACTTTGAAGGGCACGTTCTCGAGTTCCAGTCTCCGAAACATCCTAAGCAATGGAAGATAGGTTTCCGAGATGACTTCGAATAGCCACCTCTCCTCGTAGAACTGGCTGAACTGAGGTTTGCGCACAAAGGGAAGATGCGCGTTCAGCACCAGGGCGATCGAAGGGACATTCGTCATCGCGTCACTCTCCGTCCATGCTCATTATGCGCAAAGAATTCTCTTCTTTGGGCTCGATGAGGTGCAGTTCCTCAGATCCAGAGAGAATCAACAGGCTCTTGGTCATCTGCGGGAGTTTCGAGCCCATATCCATATACTGCGAGGGCATGTTCACCACATTCGAGTGAGCGAGGACTTTAATTTTAGAAAATTTAGCCACGCACAGGTCGATGCGATACGATCGCTTTGGATACGGGACATTGATGTACCACTTCCGGTCATCAAAGCTCACCGTGATATCATAATGGAAAGCGGAATCCGTGCTCGTCACTTCGGTTACGCGCAGAATGAGCTTGGGCTCTTCGATTTCGGCGAGGATTTTATTTCGTGCGAGTTCGGCGATATCCCAGAACGCGAATATCCACAGCGGGTCTCGAACGATGGCGTTGATGCTGGTTTCGTTGTAGTTTTCGGGGATCGCGATCTCTTCAAGTCGCCCGGGAATGAATCCCGTTCCTGTGAGTTTTTTCTCCTCGACATGATCGGGAGCATCGTGTGAAAAGGACTTTTCAGCTGTATCGTCCTCGAACGCGTCGACAATCTCTTCTATCAGGAAGACTCGTTCGAGGCCGTCAGGGACATAGATCCCCATTCTTTCAGCCAAAAGACTCAATTCATCGTCCGAAAGCAGCGACAGTTTTTCGGAATCCACGGGAGTATAGTGAAAGAGTCGACCCGCTCTTGTCAATATGGACAGGCCGACCGAAGCGCGCGAACGCATTGCCCCATATAATAGAAGGCTCTTTCCGGACCTGTGCGCGGAGAGAGCCTTCCTGAACGCGATGTAACACAGTATTAGGAGAGGCCGGTGATCCTCCCTGTGGTCGTATCGATATCCATGCCGATATAGGCTGGTTTCGAGGGCAGACCGGGCATCGTAGTGATCTCTCCCGTGATGGGGACGATAAAACCCGCTCCGGCCGAAAGCCTGACTTCACGCACGGGGAACTCAAAGCCACGCGGCGCGCCTTTGAGCTGCGGATCGTGCGACAGCGAGTACTGCGTCTTCGCCATGCAGATCGGGAAAGCGCTATACCCAAGCTCCGTGTATTTCTCGA
>JAKALZ010000133.1 GCA_021813065.1 bacterium | reverse complement strand
TCCCCTTATTTGTCGAGGATAGTCTTGAGGTGCTCGCGCATCTCGAGCGCGCGGCGGATGCCCGTGGAGTAGGTTCCAGCCCGGTACTTGTTCGCTTGATAGAGAAACTCGGGGTGGATGCCCACCTCGGGGAGTATCGTTTCGACATCGACTTCGTGATGGCGCGCGTAAGACTCATCGCGGCCCCAGGGGTCGGGCACCAGAGTAATGGGGAAGCGGAGATACTTTTCGAGCATCTCTGGGTTCGGCATGTTGAGGGGGACCTTACGGAATACATCGTAGTCATCCCAGCTGTAGATGAACCGCACGTTCTTGCCCATGTCGCGCAGCGCGCGCACCACGAGTTCCACCGAAATCATCTCGCGGAAATTACCCACGTGCACCGTGCCCGAAGGCGTGATGCCCGAAGCGCAGGTGTAGGTGTCCTGGTCGCCCCAGGTTTGCACTATCTTCTCAGCTGTCTGGTCAGCCCAATGCATTGTTTTCTTCTGTTCCATATCTCGCGAGTATAAATATTTTTTCGAATTTGTGAAATAGCGCCGCAACCTCTGGCCCGGCAAGACGATAGAAAGCGCTCAGTGCGGGCGGTGCGCGCGCTGGAATGGGGGGCTCAGTCCGCGCTCACGCGGCGCTGGAATGGGGGGCTCAGTCCGCGCTCACGCGGCGGCTCAACGCAGGCTGCTCGCTAGATCTTCAGCGCGCCGCGACCCATGATGGCGCGTTCGCTGCCATCCGGCATGAGGAGCACAACAGTGGGGCTTTTCACGAGGCCGTCGAGGTGGATGAGGGCCGGCGCGTCCTCGTCGTAGTTCGCGCCGATCGCGAAGTGGATGGTACCTAGGACCTTTTCATCCTCGAGCATGTTGCCTTGTATGCGCGCCGCGGGGTTGAGCCCGATGCCGAATTCGCCGAGGTGCCGCGCGTTCGTGCCATAGGAGAGAGCGAGCTCCGGGGCCATGCCGCGCTCCCGGACAAGGCTTGTCGCCATGTTGAGCCCGTGCATTAGCGCGGCTTCAAGCTTTTTCGCCTCATCGCCCCCCTCGACGCCCACCACGTACCCGCCGCGTACCGCGCAAGATATTGGCTTTTGAATGACAATATCGCCCACAATGTCGGCGATGGAGCCGTCGAACACGATCGTGCCCTCCGCGGACCTCAGCGCCGGCGAGATAAATACTTCGCCTGCGGGAAGATTGCCGCCAGCGCCAAGCACGCGGAAATCGCCGTCGTCGCGCATGGCGGCGCGGCCCTGCACCGAGAATGTGAGGTCGGTGCCGCCCGGGCTTTTCACCAGGATCGCCGAAGCGTCATCAAGCAGCGCGGAGAGCCGCGCCGCTCTCTCGCGCATCGCGCGGTAATCTACCGGCACCGTGCGGATAAACATGTCGCGCGTGATTCCTGGTGTCCACGCGGCGCGCACCGCCTTTTCGCCGTGCAAAAGATAATTGAAGATGTGGTCATAGGCCCGGCCGTCCGAGCCCGTGAGCGGCGAAGCGAGGCGCGCCGCGTCCTTCCCAAGCTTTTCGGTCGAAATCGAGAGAATGATGTCGGGCCGCGACTCGATCGCGCGGATTACTTCCTCGTCGGCGAGGTCGGTCTGCGACTTCACAGGCTGCCACAGGAGTTCAGCGCGCGCGCCGAGCTCCCGCGCCTCGGTGTGGAGCGCGCGCGCGACTTCCGCCTGCTCAGTATCGGGGTTCGAGACGATGAGAACTCGCTCGCGCTCGCGCACACCCATGCACTCGACGAGTGCGATTCTCGCCGCCATGGGCGCCGTCTTCGATGAGGCTTCGAAAGCCGCCGTGGTTGCCGTGTTCGGGGTAGCCCTTGGCGCCGCCATGGGCGCAGTTTCTGCGCGGTTTTTTGCGCTCATTTTCCCTGTCTCCACTTGAAATCGGTTACTCTTGAGCTTGGGGCGATGTCCCAGCCGTCGGTTTCGCCTCTCTTGAAGTAGTGCCAGGCGAGCCCCGCGACCATCGCCGCGTTGTCGCCGCAGAGCGCGAGCGGCGGAAAGAGCACGCGAAGCTCCGTACGCGCCTCGAGTTCGCGGCGCAGATACGCGTTCGCCGCGACGCCGCCTCCCGCGACCACCGTGGTAATGCCCGTGTCCGCGACCGCCCTGTACAACCTCGACAGCAGCGTGTCGATCGCGGTCTTGCGGAAGCTCGCCGCGATATTCTCGGGCGTCGTCGCGGCGCCGGGCCGCTGATAGGATGGCAGATGGTGGATCACGGCGGTTTTGAGGCCGGAGTAGGAGACGTCGTAGCGGTGCTCGCCCTTGCGGAGCGAGGGTAGGGGAAACTTGAAGGCGCGCGGGTCGCCCTTTTCGGCGAGCTGGTCGATCACAAGACCTCCGGGGTACCCGAAGCCGTAGTGTTTCGCCACCTTGTCGAAGGCTTCGCCCGCCGCGTCGTCGATGGTGGTGCCCATCACCGCGATCGTGTCGAAATCGTCGGCGCGGCAGATGATCGTGTGTCCGCCCGACACGAGGAGTCCGATAAAAGGGTACTCGACACGCTCGACGAGCTGTGGCGCGTAGAGGTGGGCGAGCATGTGGTTGATTCCTTTAAAAGGAAGATTCCGGGCCCACGCGAATGCCTTCGCGAAGGAAAGTCCGACCGCGAGCGAGCCGATAAGGCCAGGTTTCGCGGTCGCGGCGACGCCTTCGATCCCGTCGGGCTTGAGCCCCGCGTCCGAGAGCGCCTTCTCGGCGACTCCCATGATCCACTCGGTATGCGCCCTGCTCGCGACCTCCGGTACCACGCCCTGGTAGCGCTGGTGGAGGGGAATCTGCGTCATCACTACATTGGAAAGAATGCGGTGGCCATCTTCGACCACCGCCGCGGCGCACTCATCGCAGGAAGACTCAATTCCCAGGATTCGCATCGCCGCGGCTCTCTTTGGCCTGCATCAGCATGTACTGGCTGATGGTCGAGAGCGAATAGCCCTCTTCGACCAGTTCAGGGTATATCTCCATAAGGGTTGCGGCGAGATTTGTCGACCACACGTGGCCTATCATGACCGCCGCGCTATTCTTCCGGGCAATGCGTTTGCCTTCGTCGATGGCGGCCAGTATCGATTCACGATCGCTCTTATTGTCGAGAAACACATTGCGCTCCATACATTTAGTTCCCATTTCGCGGCTTATCTCGGCAGAAACAGTGCCGGATGTCGTGAGTGAGTCAAGATAATACATGCCACGCTCTTTGACAAGTTTCAGAATCGGCGTCATCGCGCTCCTGTCGCGCGTCACGGCTGACCCCATATGGTTGTTTATTCCCGCCGGTGGGTAGGGGAGGCTATCGATATTTTCCGCGACAGTCTTCTCAATCGCGGCGGCGTCCATGGAGAGATAGACAGCTCCAGGCCCCGGATCGTTCCCCCCGAGCGCCTCCATCGGCTGATGGAGAATCATCTCCTTGCCAGCGTCGCGGATTGCGAGGGCTGAATCGTTGCTGTGGGGGAGTTTCGGCATCACCGCGAAGGTGATGGGAAATGGCAACTTGAGGAAAGGCTCGAGTTCCGCCTTGTTGTAGCCTACATCATCGATCACGAAGATGAGGGCGGAGTGATCCGCGACGGGAGGTGGCATCTGAGCTTCGGTCGATGGTTTCGCAAGGGCGACTTTGGACGTTCCCGCGGGAGCGGCGCTTTCCGGGTGTGCGGGCGCTTGTTGCGTCGCGGCGTCCGTGCTGGGCCGCGCGCCTTTCTCTCCACTTTGACCTTGCTGGACGCGCAGATCCTCATAGCCGGGCGGAAGTTCAACGATATATTCAGGCGTGCCGTAGGGGCTCTTCTGAGTGTGCTTCGATTCTTTTGGGGTGCACGCGTTGATGATCGCGAATGCGATGAGCACCGCGAGCGCAGTGCCCGCGATTACGAGAGAGCTGCGAATACCACGATGCTGTGACGTTTTTCTCACGCGAACATCGTACCTTGTACAAAACGTCTTCATCAAGGCGTTTCAAGCTCATGGATCGAATATGCGTAAAAAAAATGCGGCGCACCGACATGGGCGCCGCGCTCGCGTGAGACTGTGAGGCGCTATGCGGTGAGACCGACTCTCTCCGCGGTCTTCCAGAGCGACCGCAACGCCTTCTTCTCGATATGGCGCACGGTTTCAGCGGAGCAGCCGACTCTCGCGCCCACCGCTTTGAGGGAGCGTTGATTTCCGCCCGCGAAGCCGAAGCGCTGCGAAACAACCGTGCGCTCGCGATCGGGAAGGGTCGAGAGCAGCCAGATGCTCTCCCACGCGACACTCGCCTTCTCCATTTCGCGCTCAGGGTTGTAGCGCCAATCTTCGTAGATATCGAGCACTGAGAGCTCGTCCTCGCCGATCTGCTCAAGGGCCACAGGCTGATCGCCCAGCCGCATGATCGATTTGACTTCGGATTCGCTGCACCCCATCTCCACGGCAAGCTCCTTCTCGTTCGGCGCACGAGAAATCTCGGCGCTCTTGCGGATCTGAATGGCCGCAAGCCGTCGCAACGCGTCTTCCTTCCGATGGGGAAGCCGTATCTGCCGGCCTGTATTTACGAGCGATCGCGAGATTGCCTGGCGTATCCACCAGACCGCATAAGTAGAGAATTTTACGTTTTTTTCTCCATCGAAGCGCTCGGCCGCTTTTACAAGGCCGATATTTCCCTCTTGAATCAAGTCCATGAGTGAGTGCGGCGGCGACCACATGGCCTTCGCGATGCGCACCACGAGCCTCAGGTTGCCTTCGATGAGCCGCTTGAGCGCGCTTGAGTCACCATTCGCGATTTTTGCTGCCAATATCGATTCCTCGTGTCGAGGCACAAGCGGGATTTTGCGTATTGAATCAAAATACAGTGCGAGGCTCTCATCATTGTCGGCGATAGTCATGGTTGCTCCTCCCTATCAATTTCTCGCAAGAGAGTGATGCAAGCATCATGCCAAAAGTATATTAAAATGTTGTGAATCAGGTATATGTATATAAAATAGAAACATAATAGCTCTATTTGTATACGGCGCGCGGAGAGATTGAGGCTGAATTGAGGGGGAAAGTATCTAAAAGGATAACAAGGCAGTCGTGTTGTGTCTATAAAATAATACAGTCACTTATTTGACATACGTGCGGGGATCGACTGCCTGCCCATTGTGGAAAACACCGAAATGCAAGTGCGGCCCCGTGCTCTGCCCGGTGTTGCCAGATAGCCCTATGACTTCGCCTTGGTTCACACTCACGCCTTTTTTCGTCAGCACGCGGTCGAGATGCGCGTAGAGCGATTGATACCCGTCGCTGTGCCGGATGATCACGTAGTTGCCAAATACGGCGTTGTAGCCAGTGTCGGCGACTTTGCCTTCGCGTGTGGCTTTAATGGGTGTGCCTCTGTTCACGACGATATCGATCGCCGCGTGGAAGGTCCGCTGGCCGCTGAAGGGATTGCTGCGATATCCGAACGGCGAGGAAATGGGCCCTCGGGCTGGCCAAATGAACGTTGTGCCGTAGAAATTCCGCAGCACCGAGGCGTCGAGTTTGGCGTTGGGAATAAAGAGCCTATCGCCAACCTTGAGGACCGCCGAGGTCATATTGTTCGCGTCGGCGATTCGGGTCATGTCAGTTCCGTAGATGCTCGCGATTTTTGAGAGGTTCTCATTCCTGCGAACGCTGTGGTAGATGCCGTTCATATTGGGAACCTTGAGGGTCTTGTTCACCAGCAGTTGGGCCTTCGAGCTGAGATTGTTGGCGGAAATGAGCGTGTCTTCGCGCAGCCCAAACTGGCGCGCGATTGTCTGCAGTGTATCGCCGCGCCGCACGGTGTAGGAGCGCTCGACGAGCATCGAGGGGAGCGGAGGGAGCGGGGCATCGGTCGCCGAGGGGCCTGCAGGCTCGGGCTCGAGCATGGCCATAAGCGCGGCTTGCGCCGAATCCTCATTGGGCAGCGCGATAATC
>JAKALZ010000132.1 GCA_021813065.1 bacterium | reverse complement strand
GCAAGGACTTCTGGATTCTCCATGAATTTTTTGCCTTGCTGGGAAAGCAGATAGCGTTCCACCGCAATACCTTTTTCCTTTTTCAGCTTAAGGATCGCCTCATTGAGGTCGAGCAGCACGGGATCGATCGCGGGTCCACACAAGCCACCAGGACAGCACATGGGCGGATCAAAGAGTTCGATGGTGACGGTCACAAATATTCCTCCTTTTTGCACGTACGCAGGATGTACATATTTAACTGTATGCCATTTAAAGCATATTATATATGCATAATATTGCATATCTATATGATCGTCAAGATCCAGCGGAACGGAATTCACCGGAAAACTAATTTGTACAGGTGGAAAAGGTGCGCAAGCAACAGGCGGCTATTACTAAAAAAGCACTATGGCAAAATGACTTGGATAGCGCTTACACTTTCAGTTTTTCGTAGATCGGAGGAAGATTGCGCTCGTAGATCGCACGGATGGTATCTTCTTCCTTTGCAAGCGGTTTTGAAGGTATAAGGATGGCAGCCTTCGCTTCTTCAGGAATGGCTTCGGAAAAAACGACAGGATTAAACCCCGCGCCCACACGCGAAGCGACATTCGGATTCATGCGTACGACGTGTGCGTTTTCTCCTATAAATGAAGAAATAGTGCGTATGGTCAGTTTTGGCACAAAAGAAAGGATGATTTGACGCGGCTGTTCGGGGTTCAAATTCGACGAGCACTGTGCCGATAGTCCGATTCAGCGCCTCCCTCGCGATGGGATCAAGATCGAGAATGGTGAGGAAAAGACAGCCAACATCAGGTAAATCGTTCTCTCCTTATTGACACTCTGAAATAAAACCGCTATGTTATAGCCAATTCCTAGTAATTTTGTATGATTTTATAGAATCCCGCGCACAGAGAAATCGAGGTGCTCATGAATCTTCTCGAAATACGAAATCTCACGCTCATCAAAGACAATAGGCCGATTCTCAACAATTTGTCGATGGATATCTGGGCCGGGCACGTGCACGCCATCATTGGTCCCAATGGCGCGGGAAAATCTACACTTGCCAACACGATCATGGGCCTCTCGGGCTATCGGGAGTTCGAGGGCGACATACTCCTTGAGCGTGAATCGATCGCGCCACTTTCGGTGGACGAACGGGCGCGAAGGGGTATCACCCTCCTCTTCCAAGAGCCGGCCCGATTCGAGGGCCTCGGCGTCATGCAGTTCATCCTTGCGGGGGCCACGGTAAAATCGCGCGCCACTGCCGAGGAAGCCCTCATCAAGGTGGGACTCGCGCCGGAAAAATATCTGAAGCGAGCGGTCGACAAGACGCTCTCGGGCGGCGAACGCAAGCGCATTGAGCTCGCCTCAATCTACGCGATGAAACCTCGCCTTGTGCTTATGGACGAACCGGACTCCGGTGTCGATATCGATTCGGTCAAGTACATTTTCGCGATCATCAAAGAATTGCGCAAATCAGGCTCGACGGTGATCCTCATCACGCACAGTCCGGAGGTCTTGCGCCACGCAGACCATGCCTTTTTGATCTGCGCAGGAACACTCGTCGACAAGGGAGACATGACGAGCATGTTCGATTACTTCAATGGCAAGTGCGTTCCATGCGAACACGTGGGGCAGCCCGTGGCGGATTCAGCCGCGCAGATGCTCACAACCGCAGTTAACCTGCAATAACTAAAGGAATAATTATGTCAGACTTGACATCTGCCGATAAAGAAAAACTTCTTGCCGAGCTTCTCGAATCGATCAACCAGCACTCGTTTGCGCCCGATGTCGCGCATGTCGAGATTCACGGCAACCAGGTGCTCAACAAGAATCTCGTCGAAGGACTCCTCGTCGAATCCGAGACCATCGAAGATGGTGTCAAGGTGCACATCCGCGTCAAACGCGGCGTAACCTTGAAGAATCCCGTCAACTTCTGCTTTGGCCTCATCCCGGACAATGGCGTCCAGCGCATCATCACCGACACGGTGATAGAGGAAGGAGCGTCCGCAAAGTTTATCGCGAATTGCACCTTCCCAAACGCGGTGAACGTCCAGCACCTCATGAACGCCACCATCGAAATCCAAAAAGGCGCGACGCTTTCCTATTTCGAGCGCCACACGCACGGCCCCGAGGGCGGCGTCACCATTGTGCCTGTCACCCGCGTGCGCGTGCACGAAGACGGTCGCTTCTCCACTGAATTTGAGCTCATCAAGGGCGCAGCAGGCGGGATCGAACTCGACTACGCCGCGGAAGTCGACGCCAACGCGACGGTCGATATGAAGACCCGCGTTTTCGGGCGCAGCGCAGACCGCGTCCACATCAAGGAAGCAGCCCACCTCGCCGGCCCCGGCTCCACCGGCGTGCTCACGAGCCACATCGCCCTCAAGAACACCGCGTCGGCCACCATCGAAAACGAGCTTGTCGCGGATGCCCCCTATGCACGCGGACACGTCGACTGCAAAGAAATCGTTCAAGACGACGCGAAGGCCCGCGCCATTCCCATCGTGCAGGTGAACAACCACCTCGCCCACGTGACGCACGAGGCCGCCATCGGCTCCGTCGACTCGAAGCAGCTCGAAACGCTTCTGAGCCGCGGGCTCACCGAAGATCAAGCGACCGACATGATCATCCAGGGGCTCCTGAGCTAAGCCGCGCTCTTTGACGCGTTCTGTTATGCGCGCCGTTGCGCGCTCTTTGACGCGGGCCGGGCTACGCGCGCGATCGCGTCGAGGCGGCCGGATAATATGCGACGTCCTATTGCGCGCTCTTTGACGCGCTCCTTTACGTGCGCCCTTCTCAGCCTCGCCCCTGCGCCGGCGCCACTCGCCACGCCGGCATCGCCCCCTTGCCACCCTTTTTCTCCTCCTGAATCTCGTACGCGCGCAAACAGGCATGATAGTGCTCCATGCCATCAAGCGTGAGCTCGGGTTCGGGGTCGCGCGCGCAGGCTTCGACCGCATAGGGGCAGCGCGTGTGAAAGCGGCATCCCGAGGGTATATTCGCCGGACTTGGAATTTCGCCGTAGATCGGCAGCTCCTTGATGACCTCGACCTTGCCTGACGCGGGCTCGGGCACCGCCTCGATGAGCGCCTGCGTATAGGGATGGAGGGGCGTGTCGATGATGTCGTCGGCGCGGCCTACCTCGACGATGCGCCCGAGGTACATCACGGCGATGCGGTCGGTGAAATAGCGCGCCGTGGAAAGATCGTGCGTGATGTAGAGATAGCTCAGGCCAAGCTGCTGCTGGACGTCCTTCATCATGCGCAGGATTTCGGCGCGCGTGGAGAGGTCGATCATCGACACGGGCTCGTCGGCGACGAGCATCGCGGGGTTAAGGATGAGGGTGCGCGCGGTGGCCACGCGCTGGCGCTGGCCCCCGGAGAGCATGTGCGGCCAGCGGCCCATGTACTCATCGGCCGGCGTGAGCTTGACTTCTTCGAGCGCCTTAACGATCATCGTCTCCCGCTCCGCGATACTCCCCTTCACCTTGTGGATGATAAGGGGTTCCTCGAGCACGTCCCGAATCTTGAAGCGCGGGTTCATCGAGGCGTAGGGATCCTGGAAGATCATCTGCACTTTTCGGCGATACGCTTTCGTGCCCTCCTTGTCGAGGTGCGTCACATCCTCGCCATCAAAGATCATCTGGCCGGAGCTGGGCTCGAGAAGCTTCATGACGAGTTTGCCTGTTGTCGTCTTGCCCGAACCGGATTCGCCGATGAGTCCGAAAATCTCGCCCCGCCGTATGTCGAAGGAGATGTCGTCCACCGCCCTGATAAGCCTTTTCTGGCGGCCTCCCGCGAGCGATTGGGCGAAATTCTGGTGAGGTTCGAAGTATTTTTTCAGATTCTTGACACTCAGTATGACATCCGCCATGAACAGCCTCCTCCTCAGCCGCGCCCGTTGAGCCAGCACGCGGCCATATGCCCTGGCTCGACTTCGACGAGCGGAGGCTCTTCCTGGAAACAGCGACCGAAAGCCCTGTCGCAGCGCGGACTGAAGCGGCAGCCCTCCGGAGGCGAAATGAGATCGGGAGTCGTCCCTGGAATGAACTGAAGCTGGTCTGCATTGCCAAAGAGCCTCGGCGTCGCGGCAAGCAGGCGTGAGGTGTAGGGGTGGGCAGGCGCTTTCGCTCCATATATACGCGCGTTCGCGCCGAGCTCGACGATCTTTCCCGCATACATCACGCAGATGCGGTCCGAAATCTCCGCCTCCAGCGCCAGATCGTGGGTGATGAATATGAAGGACAGCTTGAACCGCGCCTTGAGTTTCTTGAGGAGATTGATGATCTGCGCCTGGACAATCACATCGAGGGCGGTGGTCGGCTCGTCGAGGATAACGATCTCCGGCTTGAGGAAGAGCGCGGTGGCGATTACCGCGCGCTGTTTCATCCCCCCCGAGAGCTCATGCGGATAGCGCTCAAGAATCTCAGGGGCTAAGCCGACGTACCCAAGGTATTCCTCCATGAGCTTCGTGGCGTCGATTTTCCCTATATCGCTGTGCTCGACGAGTGTCTCCCTCATCTGCCGGCCGATGGTGTACACCGGCGTGAGGCAGTTCATGGCGCCCTGGAAAACCATCGATATTTTCCTCCAGCGGATGTCTCTGCGCACTTCCTTTTCCGGCAGCGGAATGACATCGACATCGTCCACAAGAATCCGGCCGCTCACGTAGCGCCCCGGAGGCGTGGGCATCCGGAGAATCGAGGTGCCGAGGCTCGTTTTGCCGCAGCCCGATTCTCCCACGAGCCCGATCGTTTCGCCTGGCATGAGCTCGAAACTGACGCCGTCGATCGCGCGCACGGCGCCCTTCGAGGTGAAATAGTGCATCTGGAGGTTTTCGATTCGCAAGAGGCTGTTCATTTGGATCACCTCGTCTTGAGTTTCGGGTGGAGAATCTTGTCCATCGAGAATCCGACGAACGCGAAGGTCATGCCCATGATCGCGATAAGAAGACCCGGCGGCAGTATCCACCACCAGATGCCCTTGAGAATCGCCGCCCCCTGCATCGCGTCATGCAGAATCTGGCCCCAGGTGACGATGGTGGCGTCGCCGAGCCCCAGGAGGCTCACCGACGACTCGTAGACGATGGCGCTCGGCACGGAGAGGGCCATGGACGCGAAGCTGTAGGGAATGAGGATCGGCACCATGTGCCGGAATATGATCCTGCTCTTCTTGGCGCCGAGCGCCTTGGCCGCCTCGATGTAGGTTTCTTCCTTGATCTGCAAGGCCATCGAGCGCACGGTCATCACCGAGCCGGTCCAGAAGAAAATCACCATCACTAGGATCAGCATGTAGATGCTCGGCTTGAAGATGGCCGAGATTACGATGAGCACAGGCAATACCGGCATGGAGTTCACGATCATGTACACGAACTGCATGACCGTATCGACTGCACCTCCGAAGTACGCCGAGATGATGCCGTAGATGACCCCGATCAGCACCGAAATCGCGGAGGTGAGAAGGCCGATGATGAGCGCCCACTTGAGCCCTGCGACGAGCCCCGAGAAAAGATCTCGCTTGGAGTCGTCGGTGCCGAGGATGCCCGACACCGAGCCGGTCACCACCACATAGGGCTTGTGGACGCTCGAGTTTTCGGGATCGAGGAGCATCGCCTGGAGCATGAGCTTATAGGTGCCTTTGAGCGGAACAAAGCTTTCGGCCATTCCATCGCGAGCCGTATTAAAGAGAATGTCATTGGTGTGGATGCTCCTGCTTGAATACTGCTGGATCGCTTCCGCCGGCTCATAGTTTTTAAGAAAACTGAACATTGCCTCTCGCCCATCGTTGTCGATCGAGACGCGCACATCCTGACCGTTCAGACCTTGCTCGAATCGCTGTGCGAGATCGATTGTCACGCCATCGGGACGTTCGATCGCGATCTTGAAAGGAATATCGCCCTGACCCGTCATGTGAAAGATGATATCGAGCGGCGCCTTTTCCGCGCCGTACTTGTAGTTGA
>JAKALZ010000131.1 GCA_021813065.1 bacterium | reverse complement strand
CTACGCTCCCGGCGGTGGCGCGATGCTCATTGAAGTGCTCACTGACAACAAGAATCGCGCGGCGGCGGAAATCCGGAACATCATCACCCGCTCGGGTGCCAACCTGGGGACCTCTGGGTCAGTCGCGTACCTCTTTAAACGCAAGGGTGTTCTTACCTACGATGGCGAAAAGTACACCGAAGACCAGATTCTGGAAGCCGCGCTCGACGCGGGCGCCGACGATGTGGTCAACGAGGAGGGCAGCCTCATGGTGTACACTGATCCCAACTCCTTTGAACCGGTCTTGAACGCGATGAATGCCAAAGGCTTCGAGACCCTTGGCGCTGAGGTTTCGATGATCCCCGATACGTACATCACGGTCGATATCGATACCGCCCAGAAGATCCAAAAGCTCATCGACAAGCTCGAGGAGAACGAAGACGTCCAGAACGTGTACCACAATATAGAGATGCCTGAACTCGAAGAGTGATACGCGCGATGCACACGATTCATACTACCGTTGCGATCGGTATCGATCCCGGCATCGCATCGGTAGGATATGGGCTCGTCGCAAGCGCGGAAGGCAAGCTAACCCCCCTCGCTCACGGGTGTATTCAGACCGAAGCGGGCGAGCCGATGGGGAAGAGGCTTGCCTTTATTTTTTATGAAATACAAAAATTATTGCGCCTCTACTCTCCAGACATCGGCGGCATGGAGGAGCTCTATTTCTTTAGGAACGTATCATCTGCCTTTCCTGTCGCCGAGGCGAGGGGTGTGATTAGGCTTGCGTTCGAGGAGACTCACATCGAGCTCTTTCAGCACACACCGAACGCGATCAAGAAATCAGTGACAGGTTCCGCGCGCGCCGATAAGAATCAGGTTCAGGAAATGGTGAAAATCATTCTCGGCTTGACCGAGATTCCCAAGCCTGATCATGCGGCGGATGCCCTCGCGGCGGCTATCTGTACGTTGCACTCGCTAGGGCCCGCAGGCTATACTCTTGCTCATGTTTAACCGCATAAAAGGCGTCTTCAGCGGGCACGCGGAGGATGCTCTTCATATTTCAACCGGCGCTATCGAGTGGGAAATCATCACGCCGGTTCGCGATCCATCTTTTTTTTCACGCTCCGGAGAAGAGATTGAGCTCTTCACCTGGCTTCACCACTACGAAGATGGGATGCGGCTCTATGGTTTTTTTACTATCGCTGAGCGGCAGCTCTTCCTCGATTTGCAAAAGGTGGAGGGGATAGGGCCGCGGCAGGCTTTTAAAATTCTTCAAGGCATTGCCCCGCGCACGCTCGCGACGATGCTCGACAATGGCGATCTCGTCTCGCTGCAGAAAATTCCGGGTATTGGTCCTAAAACCGCGCAGAAGATGATGCTCGCGCTGAAAGGAAAACTCATCGCGCTTGAGGGAGAGGCAGCCGCCGCCGGCGTCTCCATTCCTCATGGGAAGTTCCGCGATGTTGCCCGCGCATTGATCGATATGGGATTTGACAGGCGTGACGTCGAACGCGCAATCGCGCAGTTCGGCTCCGGCCTCGATGAGACTTCGGACGCGGAGAAAGAACTCTTTAGAAGGGCCCTCATGGAACTTTCGACAGGAGCTGGGGCATGAATCCCAACCAAAAATTCAATGCCGCTTCCACGCCCATAGAAGATTCCCAGCTCGAAAGCCCAATGAACCCGATGTTCAGTCCTGAGGAGGATGAAAAGGAATCCTCCCTTCGCCCACGATATCTCGCTGAGTTTCAGGGGCAAACGCGCATTAAGGAAAATCTGCTTATATTCATAAAAGCGGCGAGAGATCGGGGCGAAGCGCTCGATCACCTCTTTCTGATGGGCCCTCCAGGACTTGGAAAGACGACCCTCGCCCTCGTCGTTGCCTCGGAGATGGGCGCCGATTTCAAACCCACGAGCGCCCCCGCGATCGAAAAGCCGAAAGATTTGGCTGGTATTCTCACTAATCTCCGCCCCGGCGGAGTGCTCTTTATCGACGAGATTCACCGGCTCAAGCCCGCGATCGAGGAGATGCTCTACATCGCGATGGAGGATTTCGAACTCGACTGGGTGATAGGGCAGGGGCCTTCGGCGAGAACTGTGCGCATTCCCATTCCTCCATTCACGCTTGTGGGAGCCACCACCAAGGCTGGCATGGTCTCAGCGCCCCTTTCGAGCCGATTCGGCATCTCGCTTCGACTCGAGTACTACACGCCGGAGGACCTTGCGAATGTACTGCGCCGCTCTTCGGGTATTCTTGATATCATGATCGATGAAGACGCGATCGCGCTCCTCGCGGGCACAAGCAGGGGTACGCCGCGTATCGCGAACCGCCTCTTGAGGAGGATGCGCGATTTTGCGCAAGTCCAGGGTTTGGAGACGATAACCAAAGAGATTGTGCACGAGGGGCTCGGACGCCTGGAGGTTGATTATCTGGGCCTTGAGCGTCTCGACCGCGAAATCCTCAAGGCGATCATCGCGCGATTCGGAGGCGGTCCGGTGGGCGCCGAGACTCTCGCGGTCTCCGTCAGCGAGAGTGTGGAGAGCCTAGAAGATTATTATGAGCCCTATCTTATCCAGATTGGCATGCTCGCGCGTACTCCGCGCGGAAGAGTCGCCACACCCGCGGCGTATACGCACCTTGGATTGGAACCACTGAATGAAAACGGACGACTTCAATTTTGATCTTCCTGAACACCTGATCGCGCAATTTCCTCCCGAACGCCGAGGCGAATCGCGACTGATGGTACTCGACCGAGCTACAGGCACTCTTTCTGATTCGATGGTTTCCGATATCGCGTCATTCATCGAGCCGGGATCGATCATGGTCTTCAACGATTCGCGCGTTCGTAAGGCGCGCGTGTACGGCGTGAGCGAGCGGACGGGGGCCCGCGTCGAGTTTATATTTCTGGCTCCCATTGCTCTTCAATCGCTTTCCTCTATCGAGGCGCTCGCGCTCGCGCCCGCAATGAGCGCGGGGGTTGTCGCGCCGGGTGAGCGGATTCCGCCCATGTCGAGACTCTGGCGAGCGGTCTGCGGCAAATCTGGAAGGCAAAAACCACGCAAAAGCTACATGTTCCCCGGCGAGCTGAGGGGTACTATCGTCGAAGAGATTCGCGACGAGAAGATCGTTGAGTTCGAGCGACCGATAGGAGACGAATATTTCAACAGTTTCGGGCATGTCCCGCTCCCTCCATACATAAAGCGCGAGGACACACGCGAGGATGAGCGTCGCTATCAGACGGTGTACGCGGCGCGCACAGGTTCCGCGGCGAGCCCTACCGCAGGGCTCCACTTTACGCCTGAGATATTTGAGAGTCTCCAAGCCAAAGGTATCGACATTGAGTATGTCACGCTCCACGTGGGGCTAGGCACCTTCCTCCCTGTGCGAACCGAAGACATCGAGGATCACCGTATGCACGAGGAGTGGTTTGAAATCGCTCCAGAGGTCGCCGCGAAGATCAACAACGCAAAAGCCTCGGGCAAAAAAATATACGCGGTGGGCACGACTTCGCTTCGCTCGCTTGAGTCGGCGTGGTTTGAGGGATCGCTCCGCTCAGGCAGCTTCTCGACGCGAATATTCATATATCCCGGTTTTGAATTTCATGTGGTGGACAGTCTCTTTACGAATTTTCACACGCCGAAATCAACTCTGCTCATGCTCGTATCCGCTTTCGCGGGAAGAGAGAGGATACTAGGAGCCTACCGCTCCGCGATCGAGAAAAACTACCGATTTTTCAGCTACGGAGACGCGATGCTCATCGAGTAGCGCTAGCTCCAAGGAAACTCACTACCTTCGAGAGAATCTCGTGGTGTACGGTTTCGATATCTGCGTTCGCTTCGATGCGCTCGATGTTCCAGCCCTGAGATTGAAGCCTATTTGCCATTTTTCGGTACATTTCGCACACGCGCTTCTGAAATTCAAGAGTCTCGTAAATTTCTTTCTTAGGGCGGCTATTGATGCGCTCGATGGCGACCTCCGGGGCAATGTCGAAGAGCAGCGTCAATCCTGGTGCGGGGAACGTGCCGTTCAGTCGAAGGGGAAGTTCTTCTCCGCACGTTAAACCTTGATAGGCGAGACTTGAGAGCGCGTAGCGATCCGAAATGACAATAGAGCCTGACTCGACCTGCTCCACAATGCCATCGCTGCCGAACAGATGCTCGTTTCGATCGGAAGCGAAGAGGTAGGCGACCGTACTCGGGGCGACGCGTCGCTCACCTGAGAGAATCGACCGTATAAGTATGCCGATCGATCCCTCGGTGGGTTCGGAGGTGGTTGCGCAGCGATATCCTCGCGCGCGAAGATACTCGGCAAGAAATTTCATCTGAGTCGTAGTCCCCGCGCCATCGATTCCTTCAATGACGATGAAACGTTTTTTAAGCTCATCTGTGTTATAAGAAGGCATGATATGCTAGTATATAGGCGACTCAAATCTTTGTCATTCAGGATTCATATCGGATGAGGACGAAAAGGCCAGGGATTGTCATTGCTTTTTTTTCTCTATTGCTGACAATTTGGGTTACCTCCGCGATTTTCGACCTCGTGCGACGTGAAGTTCAGTCGGCAGCGACTAGGGCGCTCGATGCCGCACAAACCATCGTTTTTAACACCACAGGCCTCGACCTCAAATACGACTACCTCAGTTTTGACTCAATTGACTCACTTTCAGCGCACAATGTCCGCCTCTATCGACCGATTGCCGCGTTGGAGGTTGCCCCGGAATCCGGACGCGCGGCGCAAGATCAAGCGAAAGTCGGCCCGAGCTCGGACGCCGAGTCGAGAGGCGCACCGCTCGCGAAAATCGAAAAGCTCACTGTCAGATTGAGCTACTGGGCCCTCCTTTCGGGACAGAGCGCGGAAGCGCTGCGCGATGTCGCGGCGCGAAAATGTGATCTCGCGCTTACGCTTCCCCGCGATGAAGCCACGATCAATAAGATAGTCGAAACGCTCTCGAAACCGGGAGGCTCGACACCGCACTTCCAGCTCTCTATTGCGCCGATCAATCTCAGTCTGATGGATAGTGCTGGCACGGCAAACGGACAGACACGAGACCTTATCCCAACGGCGACGATTTCTATCGAAACGCTCCAGCTCTCGACGCTGTCCGGCGCTCCTGAGCTACGAGTCCCGTCGATTTCCCTCGAATCGGGTGGAGCCTTTGGATTGCCGACGGACCTTAGCGCGAAGTTTGGCCTTCAGGGCTCAGGCTCTTCGGACTTTACATCGCTGAACTTTACGGTAAGCGCATCGGCCCGCGGCGCTGGATGGCTTCTCCTGCCGCAGCGTTTTTCGATTCAAAAGAATGGGAATCGGGTAGAGCTGACGCGTGAAGGGAAAGGGCTGAGGGCGGCGGGGTGGTACGAGAAAGGGGCGTGGCATGTGGAGGGGACGCTGACGGGGTACCGTGGAGGGGAAGATGTGACGGTAGGGGGTGAGCTTGGGGAGGTGTTGAGAGGGGTAGCGGTGAGTGGTGTGGTGCGCGCGGATGGTGTGGGGGGGAGTGTAGGGAGCTATGCGGTGGACGTGCGCGCGGCCGCGGACAGTAAATTGAAGTTGGAAGGGCTAAACGCAGGCAACGCGTCTGTGAGCCTCAAAGGAACAGGCGATGGGAGCAAGTACATCGGCAGCCTTGGAGCGTTTCTGAGCGGATATGAGTTTGGATACAGCGGAGAAATAGGCTACTCGGGCCTCGGCCTCAAGGGGAGTTTTGTCGCTCGCGGAAATGGACTTGAGGCGGCGGGAGGAGTGCGCGGCTCGCAAGGATCTTACAAGCTCAGCATTACGAAGGGCAGCTATGGCGATTTTAGCATCTCTGGAAAGGGTTATACGGTGGGGCTTACCTATTTGTCGAACACGCTTGGGGTGGTGGTAGGGGAGAAGCTTGAGGGGAGTGTGCGCCTTGGTGCGCGGGTTGAGGGGAGTGTGCGGATGAAAGGTTTTGGGGTAGGGGTAGGGAAGGGG
>JAKALZ010000130.1 GCA_021813065.1 bacterium | reverse complement strand
GATCTCTGCGCATCATCTTCGCGGATGCGTGCTCGGCATGCTCATTTTCGGTGTGGGGGGCCATCGCCGCTAGCCTACTTCAAGCGCGCCGAAAGATGAAGAGGTATCGCGCCACGTCCGCGCAGGTCGCGACAGTGAGGCGCGGTGTGCGGCTCGCGATCAGCGCGCGCGGCTCAGCGGGGCAGCCAGCTGCGCGGCCGGGTTCACGAATGAGGCACTGCCATGCTTTAATGAGCGGCATGACCACTCATTCCCACTCTGCGCGCATCAAACTCATCGCGCTCGATCTCGACGACACGCTCCTTCGCGCCGATCTCAGCATATCGGAAGAGAATAAACATGCCCTGCAGCGCGCCGAAAATATGGGTATCCACATCGTCCTCGCGTCAGGACGCAACTACAACTCGATGCGCCGCTACGCGGAAGAGCTCTTCATTCACCGGCGAGGAGACTTCCTTGTCGGTTCAAATGGTGCGCAACTCATCCAAGCCAGCACCGGCGCTCTTCTCGAAGATCTAGCCCTGCCAGCCGCGTTCTGCAGGAATCTTGTGGAGGATTTTGAGCGAAAAGGTTACTTCTGGCAACTCTATATCGATGGAAAAATCTACTGCAGCCGCATCAATAAGTGGGCGCTCATCGACCATCAGCTCTCCAGCCTCCCCCTCGAAGTGATCCACGATCTCGACGAGGTGGTGAACAAAGACCAGACGAAGATTGTTATCGGCGGAGAACCAGCTCAGATCGAGTCGATCTATCGCGAGTTGATCGCACGCATCAGCGACCAAGCCGAGATTGTCACTTCCAAACCCTATTTTCTCGAGGTGCTTCCGAAGGGAGCTAGCAAAGGAGCCGCGCTCGAACGTCTGACCGCGCGTCTCCACCTCACCATGGATTCAGTGCTCGCGATTGGGGACGCGAGGAACGATCTCGAGATGCTCAAGCGTGCCGGTTGGGGGTGCGCTCCCGCCAACGCGGCGGAAGAAATTCGCGCGGCGGCGCGCTTTGTCTCTTCAAAGACAAATGAAGAGGATGCTGTGGCCGATATTCTCTCGCGCCTTGTGTTCAGCGCGGAAGCCCCGACAGAAATTCGATAAGATACTGCTGCGTGCCGAGAAAAAAGCGATTTTGAAGCTCAGCGGCTGGCTGAGATATATAGCGGTAGTGCCAACTCTCCCACTTATAGCCCGGGACCGGTTCCATTCCTTTCGGAAAAGAGAGCGAAAATCCGAATTTGCCCGCGTTCGAGCTGAGCCAGCGGCTCTGTGCGGTGGCGGCGAATTCGTCGGTGATCGATCCAAAATCGATCACCGTGCCCAGCTGGTGCTGCGACATTCCGGGCGGCGCCGAAACGCGCTCCGCCTCGGCCTTTCCCATTTCCTTCACATTCCTCTCAAAGACACTCTTCTGATACGCGTAGGACCTGTACGTTGACGATACGACAAGAGTGATGCCTTCGGCTCGGGCTGCCTCAGCCATCCGGATGAGCGCGTCTTTCGCGGGGGCGCGGAGCTGCATATTCTTCTTCGAAGTCGCAAAGGGATACTTCCCATCCAGCGAAACAAGATCCGCGGGCACGTAATTCGAGGGGAGCGCTGCCGTTTTGTCAACGCGGCGAAGGAGATAGGGGTCGTTCTTCATCACATCGAGCGCTTCTCTGAAGAGCACGGCGAAGGCGGCGGCATTCTTGCTTATTCCCTCCACAATGCTCGCTCTGTCCGCGTCGCTGAGCCGCAGCGCGGCGATTCCCGACTTGACCCGCGATTGGATATCCTCGGGGAGCGTCGCGAGAGGATCTTTTTTATCCGCTGAACACGATGTCGCGGCAAAAAACGCGAAGAGAACGAAGGCAATAGTTGCAAAGCGCGATGAAGCTCGCATAATGGAACCATACCACGATTCCGCCATTTTTTGAAAGGATCTTCCATGACAGCAGGTCAATATGCCCGATTTGTCGAAATTCGCGGCGAAATGAGGCACAGCATCGACTCGATGCTCGATGAGAGCACGTGGCTTCTCGATATTCAGCGTGCGCTCTATCGCGAGAGGGGCTACTGCCAGGAGGATCTCGAGTCGTCAATCGTCTACAACCTCGCGCTCGATGAGGTGAACCCCGGGAGCGACCCACGCTTTATCGTGGTGGCAGATAACCCTGGGCTCCAGGAGCAAAAGCTGAAGAACCACCGCTACCTCGTCGGTCAATCCGGGAAGCTGGCGGTCTCATGGTTTCGCAGGAACCTCGACTTGGATTTCAGAAGCGCGACAATCATCATCAACAAGACCCCCATTCACACACCTAAGACCGCTGAGCTGCGCATCTTGACTAGGCTTGCGGGAAACAGGCGCGACGAACTCGTATCGCTGCTGGAGCAGAGCCAAAGAGCTATGGCTCGATTCGCGATTGAACTTTCGGAGTGTCTTGAATGCCCGCTCTGGGTGTCGGGAATCGGCGAATTGCGGAGTCGGGGCATATTTCATGTCTGGGCTGAGGAGCTTCGCGCGCTCGCGTCGAGCTCGAAGCCCGATACGCGCGCGAATATTCTGCTCTTCAGACACTTTTCGATGAATCAGTTCGCGATCGAATTTGCCGCCGCGCAAAGAGAAGAGGCTGCGAGAGAAAACGCCTTCGCGGGCATGCGCGTAGACTCGAGCAGCAGGAACACTGATTCACGGAGCGCAGCCCTTGATCAAGGCAGCGTAAGCGCCACGCTCGCTCTCCTTAACAACATCGGCGAACGTAATAGGGAGAGAATTCTTGGGTTCTAGTTCTCTGCAAAGGATTTAGTTGCCGCGATTCCGGTGTTTGATTCGGAGGTATACCTGCTTGCCCGGCACCATTGGGTTCGTGCGCTCATCGATCTCGAAAAGGTTGACCGCCTTGATGAGTTCGCCGAGCTTTCTGAAACCGTAGTTGCGGGGATCGAACTCGGGAAGACGATTGGCGATATAGGTGCCAACCTCTCCAAGATATGACCATCCGAACTCATCGGCAGCCTCTTCGGCGGCGCTGAGAAGGAGCGTTTTGAGCTTCTTGTCGTTCTTGATATCGGAAGGCGCCGCAACCACGCGGCTCGAGTCCCTATCGGGGGGACTCTCTCGTTCTTCATCGGACTCCGCGACATTCGCTTGAAGAATCTCGGTATAGATGAATTTATCGCAGGCCGCGAGGAAGGGTTTTGGGGTTTTGCGTTGCCCAAACCCGAGGACAAGCTTGCCATCCTCACGGAGACGGGCAGCCAACCGCGTAAAGTCGGAGTCGCTCGAGACAATGCAGAAACCATCGAGATTCTCGGTGTAGAGCAGGTCCATCGCATCGATGATCATCGCGCTGTCGGTCGAATTCTTTCCTGTGGTGTATGCGAATTGCTGAACTGGCTGTATGGCGTACTCGAGGAGTCGCTCTTTCCAGCCACGCAGATTGGGATTCGTCCAGTCGCCGTAGATTCGCTTTACGCTCGCGATACCGTACTTCGCGATTTCAGCCAAAAGGCCATCGATAATCGATGGCTGGGTATTGTCAGCATCAACGAGAACCGCAAGTTTTTGTTGCGCATCTGATTTCATTCAAAATCTCCTAAAAGAAGTTAACGCACGAGGAGCAACTGAATGTCGCACACGTTCGTGCCTGTCGGACCAGTGCGTAGGAGCGCTCCGGTCTTGTCAAAGAAGTGGTACGAGTCGTTCTCGGCCAAAAACAAGGCCTCGCTCAGACCGAGCTCGCGCGCTCGCGCTAGAGCCTCAGCGTCCGCGAACGCTCCCGCCGCGTCGGTTGGACCATCGTTGCCATCTGTGCCCGCTGAAAGAAACACAGCGCGGCGCAGATCATTCCGGAGCGCGACTGGAAAATGCTCGAACTCGTTGAGCACAGAGAGCGCCATTTCCTGATTTCTGCCGCCCAACCCCTTCCCTCTGAGCGTCACGGTCGTCTCCCCACCCGCGATGACACATACCGGAGCCTTGGCAGGAATTGCATGTATTATAATATCTTGCAAAAATCCTGAAAAGAGCTTGCCAATTTCGCGCGCTTCGCCAGAGAGCCGCGTCCCTAAAACGAATGTTGAATAACCGAGCTCTCTACCCTTCCGCTCCGCTTCCTGGATCGCTTGGAAGTTAGTTCCCACAAGCATCGTCGCGCAGGACGCGAAGAGCGCGTCGCCTGGCTTAGGTGTCTCAGGACGCTCTCCAGCGAGCCCGCCGCGCAGCGCGCACACCGCCGCCTCTGGAAGCTTCTCCATGAGTTTAAATCGCTCAAAGATGGCAGCCACGTCCCTCCACGTGCTCGTATCGGGTACTGTCGGCCCAGAGGCAATCACATCGAGGTCGTCGCCCATGACATCGGAGAGTACCAGCGCGAGTGTCTCAGCCGGAGCGAAGGCGCGCGCGAGGAGCCCGCCTTTGATATCCGAGAGGTGTTTGCGCACAGTGTTGATCTCGTGGATAGTCGCGCCGCAGCCGAGGAGGAGCTTGGTAACGGCAGCCTTGTCGTCGAGGGTCAGCTCCTCGGCTGGGGCGGAGAGCAGCGCGCTGCCCCCTCCCGAGATGAGAACGCAGACGAAGGTTTTTTGGCCTTCAGATTCCCAGGTGCGCACTTGAGCCGCAAGTTCGAGCATCTCTTTGCCCGCAGCGACAGAGCGTTGATCTGGAACGGGATGGCCCGCTGCTCTGACGCGGATGGAGCGCGCGCTGAAGAGGTCGCGGTACGCGGGAGCGAGGTGGAGCGGGCGGCCGTCTTCGGGCGCTTTGACGACCACAATGCCTCGGGTTACGCGCTCACCGAGCAGCGATACGATGCTGGCCGCCATGGGCAGCGATGCCTTTCCGAAGGCTGCGATAGCGACCTTGTCAAACCCTGCGAGGTCGTATTTTTTTTCCGATTCACCATCAGACACGCGAAGAATCGAATCTTCGAGCGACACACAGTACGAAAAGAGGCGTTCGGGCATAACGCGATCGACCGCAGCGCGAAAAATCGCTTCAGCGTCTTTGCGAAGAGTGGAGTTCGGGCGGTTGGTCATTCCTTCATCCTCATTTCTTTTTTTGATCACGGCTCAGGGCCTGTCTGCAGAGATCGAGATTGCGAGCGACCTGGATGCTCCTTGAGAGTTCAAAGGCGCGAGCGAAGAGCGGTTCGGCGTCGCGCGGCTGTTTGAGCGTGTTCATGTAGATCGAGGCCGCATTGTTGAGCGCGGGCCAATTCGTCTCGTCGAGCGCGAAAGATTCTTTAAAAGCCTCGATAGCCTCGCGATAGGACCCCGCTTCTCTTAGAGCCTCAGACTCCCTGAAACGCTCCATAGCCCTTCTCGTTCCGGCGAATTTTTTCTCGTCTTCGCAGATGTCGATGCGGGCTTCCATAAGGTCTCTCATATGAAAGGCTTTTCCGCCTTCCGCGCACTCGGGCTCCTTGAGCGCGAGTTTGTAGCGGCGGGCCGCTTCCTTGCGCTTTCCGATCGCGTAGGCGAGATCCGCCAGCGCTGAGTGCCGGTAGAAGGACGCACCGTACAATTTTTCTTCTTTGATCAGATACCGCTCGGCCTCTTCAGGCTTGCCCTGGGCGAGAAGTATGACCCCGAGATTCCGTAGCACGCGGATCGAGTTGGGTTCAGAGAGTTCCAGTTTTCGAAACCACTTTTCCGCTTTTGCATAGTCACCCGCGATATAGGCATTGAGACCGAATCGCTCGCTCAGTGTCGCGTAAAGCTTGTTCATCAGCCTCAAAGACTACATCAATGTACAAACATGGACAATATGAGGACCGCGATGAATGCGACAACGCCTTCGACCGCGGTTGCGGATGTGTACGCTTTGTAAGCGATGTTCACTGGCATACCGGAGAACTGAGAGACAACCCAGAAGTATGAATCGTTCGCGTGCGACACCACCATGGAACCGGCGCCGATCGCGATTGTCGTGAGCGCTGGGTCGAGGCCCAAGGTTTGCAGCATCGGTG
>JAKALZ010000129.1 GCA_021813065.1 bacterium | reverse complement strand
CGCTCACGCGCTCAAGAATGCCCTCAGGGCAATGCTGAGCCAGCAGGTTCTGAAGCTCTTTCTCCCCTTCGCCGGGATAGGCGAGAGCTGCCGCGTACACGACGGGGAGCACTTTGGACTCGAAGCCGCATTCGCGCATAAGCATTGCCGGCCCGACAATGCGCTCTTCCGGACGCAATTTCCTCACGACATCGCGGGCGTTTCTCTCGATGCTGTCTTCTATTTCAGGATTCTGGAACTTTCGAAGGGATTTCTGCGCGAAGATTTCTTGATCTTCTTTTGAGTACCCGAGCTTGGCGCAGATGGCTGTGGTGGTTTCGGCGTATAACCGCAGAAGATAGGTTAGGATTTCGGCGTCGCGCGCGGCTTCGGAGTATACGCGGTAGCCTTTGAGCGCTCCCAGGTACGAGATGCAGGCGCTCGCGCAGTTATAGGTGTAGATTTTCCTTCTCAATACCCGCGAGAAATCCTCTTCAGGCTGGAACCCGAAGAATTCCGCGAGCGAGGACCGCGCCCGCCGGGCATCGTACGGAAGCATGTCGAGATCCTCGGATTTGATATCCAGAAGATCAGAACCGTCTTCGGTGGTGGTGCAGAATATCGCCGATTCCGACACGGAGAATTTCGAGCTTTCCGCAAGGCCAAGGTTTCCCGCGGACACAATGAGTTCGGACAGCTTCCGCGCTGGATCGATGGCGTTTTCGGCGGTGAGAATCTGCAGAGGAACGTTGATTCCCCTCGCTTCTCTCCGACGCAGCGCGCGCGCCAGAAGCGGGGCGACCTCTGAAAAATGTGCCGCGCCAATGCTGACAATGAGGGTATTCGCGCGTGCGATCGCCTCTTCCGAAGCATCCTGATCGGGCGACAGCGCTTGAAAGCCGGACACACGCAGCTGCTCTCTCTGCCCGCCATAAAATCTGATGGTGTATGCGCCACGCGCATTGAGCTCGCGCACGAGATCAAGGTCGCTATCGATGAAAATGATAGGTCTTGAGCTCAAGAATATCAGTCGCGCGATAAAACCTCGCCCCGTCTTGCCCGCGCCCAGAATGACAACTGGCTGTTCCATGCTCTGATCGCTCCACATCATTTCACGCTCGCCCGAAAATCACGCGCTTCGGTAAGGCGTGGGAAGATTTTTCTGTTTGCCTCGTATTCGCGCACATAGCACTCATACATTTCGTCATAGTAGGGATACATCGACGGCTCTGGATCGATCACGGATCGAACCTTGCTCATGGCGCGGGAAGCGCTCTGGATGTCGGGATAGATGCCCACCGCGACTGCCGCGAGCATCGCGGCGCCAAGATTTGAGACTTCGTCGTTTTGCGGTACCTCGATCGTTGTTTTCAGCGCATTGGCTTTGATGCGGTTCCAGAGCATGTTCGCCGAGCTGGCGCCGCAGACTCGCATGCTTTCGCCTGAACTCGCGACTTTGTCCAAGATTTCCTTGTTGTGCCGAAGCGAGAAGGCGACGCCCTCGAGCACCGAAAGGATGACATCAGCTCGCGTGTGGCCCTTTCCTATACCGGCAAACACGACTCGAGCCTCGGAATCCCAGATAGGAGCTCGCTCGCCATTCAGATACGGCAGGCACACGATCCCGCTCCGGGGTTCCGCTCCCTTCAACTCACGCTCAAGATAGCGGCCGAACGATTCACCTCTCCTCTTTCCTCCCAAGGTAGTGACAATCCAATCGAGCATTCCGCCAGAGGAAGATGTCGCTCCATACAGAATGTCTTTACCTGGAATCAAGGATGGGTATCTCCCGAGCGCCTCGGAACGGGCGCCAAGGTCGTTCGCGTCGACAAGCACGCCAATATGATCAGACGTGCCGGTGATATTGAACCCTTTCGAAAAATCTGTAACTCCCGATCCGAGCACAGCGCAGTGAAAGTCGCCCGCCCCCAACACAACAGGAATTCCCTGATTCAAATGCAAGAGTTTCGCCGCGCGCGCGGCCAGCACGCCAGCGCGCTCCGTGGCGGCAGCCGCGACAGGAAGATGCGCTTCGATATCCGGAATGCCGAGGATTTCATTTTTGATCTGCGGATCGATGCTGTGTTTTTCCGGATGCATGAGTCCCCGGAGACTCAGGTAGTCGGTCATCATGCGGCCGGTCAGGAAATGGCAGAGATACTCCTTGGGCTGAATCCAGAGCGTTCCTTTTTCGAGCATCTCCGGTGCGTTTCGTGTGATCCACAGCAGGCGCGGAATAGGCCAGGCCGTTCCCGGTGGAAGGTGCATTCCGAGCGCGGCGTCGAGCGCATATCCGGGATACCTGACCGCGAGCTCCCGCGCTTCGCGCTTCGCCCGTTGGTCCTGCCAGCTGATGGCCGCGGATCGCGCGCTGCCGTCGGGCGACACGACAATGTGCGTTCCGATTTGGCCGGACAATCCTATCGCCGCGACTCGTCCATGCAGATCGCGAGCCATTTCGCCGAGTTTCCGCGCGCTCTTGATCGCGCCGCGTATCCACGCGTCGGGGTCGTACTCCCTCGCACCAAAACCCGACTCTGTCGCTTTAGGAGCGATATCGTGTTTCGCGACCGCGACACATTCTCCCGTCGCGGAAAAGAGCGCGGCCTTGCACGAGGAAGAGCCGATGTCGAAGGTCATAATGAGATTTTCGGACATCAGCCTACCCCTTCACCGCGCCCGCGGTCAGGCCCTTTATAATGTACCGTTGGAGAATGAGAGAAATGAGAATGATGGGAGCGGTGATGATTACGGAACCAGCCATCAGGCCTCCCCAGTTGATATCGGTGTAGGTCAGAAATCCGTAGATCGCGATAGGCAGTGTTTTCGTCTTTCTCCCCGACAATATGATGCCGAACATGAAATTATTCCATGAAAACACAAACGAGAGGATCGCGGCGGTAATTATTCCAGGGCCGCAGAGCGGCAGAACAATCTGCAGGAAGGTGCGGAATTTTCCGCTGCCATCGACGAAGGCCGATTCCTCGATCTCCTTCGGAATCGACTCAAAGTAGGGAACCATGATCCAGACGATGAACGGCAGAGCCACCAGCATGTGCGCGAGGATCATGCTCGCGTAGGTGTCGATGATTCCGAGCAGGCTGAATATGATATACCAAGGAACGAGAAAGGTAATCGCGGGGATCATTCGGATGATCAGCAGCACGATGGACAATTTTGTCATTCGATACCGGGCGATCGCGTAGGAGGCCGGCAATCCGAGGACAAGCGCTAGCGCGGTGGATATCAAAGCAATCGCGAAACTGTTGACGATCGGTTCGGTGAAGTTGTATCGCTGGAACACATCCGAATAATTCCGCAGTGTTGGACTGAAATTGAAAAAGTGCTGTGTGTCCATCATCTGCGCCTGAGTCTTGAACGAGGAAACTACCATCCACAAGAAGGGAAAAATCACAAAAAGCAGAATTATGTAGACGACTATGTAGTATCCCGCGCTCTTCATGTACATGGACGCGGGTTTTCTTAAAGTTGATGGTGACGCGTGGGCTTTCATTACATTTCCACCCTGAATTTGTTGCGGATCAGCACAAACGCGACACTGACCGCGAGAATAATCAAGAAAAACACAACAAGTACCGCCGATGCGTATCCAAAGGAAAAATACTGGAATGCCTGCACGAAGGCGTAAATATTGAGCGTCTCGGTGGCGAAATTTGGGCCGCCTTTTGTTGTCGCATAGATGATATCGAAGATCTTGAGGACATCGATCAGTCGGAGAAGCGCCGCGGCAGTAATGGTGGGCGCGAGCATGGGAAGCACGATTTTAAAGGTCGTCTGAAGCTTTGTCGCGCCATCGACCTTCGCGGATTCCAGCGGTTCATTGGGGAGCGCGCTCAAACCCGCAAGCACGATGAGCGATATCATGGGAGTCCACTGCCATATATCCACAATCGCGAGAGAAAACATGGCCGAATTAGGAGATCCCAGCCAAATCGGAAGCTTCGTGATCCCCAAGAGCCCCAACAGTGTATTCGCGATTCCTATCGTTGGCTCATACATAAGCATCCACACAAGACCGACAGAAACCGGGGTGGCCACCATCGGAAGCAAAAAGAGGCTCTTGATGATATTCTTTCCTTTGAAATCCCTGTTGAGGAGCATCGCGATCGCGATGCCCAGCACCAGCTCGAAGGGCAAGGCCATCGCCGAAAACAGAAACGTTCGCAGGATCGCCATCAGAAAGCGGTCGTCCTTACATAGATCGGCATAATTTTTTATATTCACGAAGAGAGGTTTATCCACTCCCGACATCGACCACTGATGGAAGCTCAAGAATAGCGTATAGGCGAGCGGAGCAAGAATCATGATAAGCGCGTATATCAACGCAGGGCTGACAAATGCCCATTTCGCGCTATCCTTGAATCGATTGTGTGGCATACAAACCTCGACTATGAATACTTCTGGCGGCGATCGAAAAATGCCGGAGAAACAAGCCCCGTTTTCCTAAGGCCGATCTCTCCGGCACAACATTGTAGCATTAGTCTCCGAAGGGAGAAAAATTATTTATAATCCTGATCCAGAAGCTGCTGGAATTCCGCGTTCGCCTTATCGGCGATCGCTTTCAGTTCCGCGTCTGTCTTTCCAGCGATACCAGCTTGAATGACGGTGCCGATAATATCGCGCGCTTTTCCGACCTGTACCATAACCGGCCGCTCATCGGAATACTTGGTCCCCAGGTTGCCCTGGACCGCGGTGACAAGATCGGCAGGCAAACCTTTTGTAGCCTGAGGATTCTTCCACACCGACTGGCGAGCGCCAAACTGACCGGCCTGCATCGCGCCAAGCGACATTTCCTTGCTCGTCGCCCAGCTGATAAACTCCCAAGCGGCCGCTTTTTTCGCGGAGTAGGACGGGATGCAGAGCGCCCACGGCGCCACATTGCACGAACCCATTCCCGCGGGACCAGCCGGGACTGTCGCAAAGCCGACTTTATCCCATACGAGGGATTTATTCTTGTCCACGACCTGCCCAAACTGGCTATCGTTGTCGATGCGCATCGCCACAAGGCCTTGCGCGAACAGGTTGGATGTTTCGCCCCAGTTCATGTTCAGCACTCCCGGAGGACCGTAGTTCCTCAGGATCTCGCCGTAGTACTGGTAGGCTTTGATCGCCTCAGGGGTGTTCAGAGTGGCGGTCCTATAGTCGCGAGACTGGTAATCGCCGCCAAAGCCGCGGAGGAAGGTCACAAACTGAGTGACCGCCGGGTTGCCCGCGCCACGCTCCACAAAACCGTACATTTTCGCGCTCGGATTGTTGAGAAGCTTCGCGTCAGCCATAAGCTCATCGAAGGTCTTGGGAGGCTTGAGCCCCGCTTTCGCGAAGACATCCGTTCGGTAATAGAGCACGGGGCGCTCGGTGAAAAGCGGAATGGCATAGAGCTTGCCGCCGACTTCTCCGCCCGACAATGCCGATGGAATATAGTCGGCGATGTCATAGTCTGGCGAAGCCTTTACAAATTCATCGATGGGGGCCAACCAGCCATTCTTGACGAACAGCATCGTCTCCTGGGGGGGACTCATGCTGTACACATCAAGATCGCGGTTTCGAGCGGTCAGCTCGACCGTAATCTTGTTGCGCAGGATCTCTTCAGGATATACCTCCAGCACAACCTTGATTCCTGTTTTCTGAGTGAACTCGGGAATCTTTGCCTTGACATAGTCGGTCCAAGGTATGCTTCCGGCAAGGACACGAATTTCGGTGCCCGCAAGCTTGTTCGATTGCGCATTCACTGACAATGTAGCGATCATCAGAAGCGCGAGTACCATCAAACCAAATTTTTTCACAAAAACCTCCTTCTCCAGTGATCGCTTTAGTATCTACCGGAAAAGTCGCGCTGTCAATAATTTTTTTCAAAATTATTTTTTACTGATTCGCTGCGCTACAATGAGGCTCGTCCGTGCGCTTACCTCGAGGGTTTCGTAATCTGAAGCGTTTTTTCAAGGATGATCGCGCTACTATCCTGATTCCTATTCACGAGGAGAGAAAATACCATATCGACAATAGCGAGCTGCGCGATTCGCGAAGAACTCGCGCCTTGCCGCATGATCGAT
>JAKALZ010000128.1 GCA_021813065.1 bacterium | reverse complement strand
CACAAGCACGGTTACTCTCGATCCGAGCGAGATACAAACGATCCCGCACAGCCTGTCCGCCCTCATCGGCTTTTCTCGCCATTATCGCGCGCATGATATTGCGATGGGGTTCAAGAGCATTTTTTATATTTTTTTTCACCGAGAATGATCGCACTCGGTACTCTCTGAACGATTCGGCGATCTTCTGATTCAACATCACCAAGAGGTTATTGCCTGAAGCTTCCGCAATCGCGGTGTGAAAGGCCTCATCGAGTAACGCGAGGTCAAGCGCGTTCCCGCTATCCGTCGCGTTCTCGAAAAGCTCAAGGATCTTCGCCATGTTCTCGATTTGCGCTTCATCGCCTCGTTCTATAACGAGGCGAACCGCGAGAGGTTCGAGGCTCATTCGCACCTGTATGAAATCGATAAGCTCAATCTTTTTCTTGCTGAACCAATCTCTGATTTTTTCATCGCTGTCTTCCGATACCTTAATGAGGAACGCGCCCTTACCCTGCTTAATTTCAATAAATCCAAGCGCCTTGAGCATTCTGAGCGCCTCACGGACTGTCGATCTTCCGATTCCCAACTGTTCGCAGAGATCTTTTTCAGTCTGCAGGCGATCGCCCACCTGGTATTTCCCAGAGAGTATGTCGCTTTTTATCTGCTGGACTGCTTGGTCCGTCATCGTAAGTCTATTGATTGAGCGCATTATCCGATTTCCGCCTCCATTACACGCATCATTTGATCAATCCATATTCCACAAGCCTGGCGGCGATCGCCGTTTTCCTTTGTTCCGATAAAGGCTGGAATGGTTTCCGACACGCGCCGCACGAGAAGCCGCTCAGATCGAGCGCGTATTTAAGCGCGGGGAAAAAGCTTCCATCAGCCAACCCCTCGATGATGGAGTTGACGATGTGCTGAATCTTTTGAGCCTCTGCGATATTCCCTTCGCGAATCTGTGTCCGCATCGCGATGAATAGCTCTGGCATAAGGTTGACGGTACTTCCGATCATGCCATCCGCGCCAAGCGCCGTCGCCGCGACAAAGATCTCGTCATAACCCGAAAAAATGACTTTCGCAGGAAATGCCGCCCGGATTCTCTCCATCTCGTGGAGATTCATAGAGGTGTGCTTAAGACCAAGCACACCAGGGATATTCAACAATCTCGTGAGTCCCTGAATGCCGAAATTTCGGCCAGAAAAGGCCGGTATGTTGTACACGAGCAGGGGAAGACCGCATGATTGCACTATATCCTGGTAGTAGCTCGCGATTTCATCGAGTTCATAACTGAAATAGAGCGGCGGAGTCGCGGATACCGCAGCCACACCAGCTTGGGCGGCATGCCGCGCTAGCTCGATGGCACTCTTTGTAGAGAGCGAGCCAACATGCGCTACCACAGGAACCTTGCCTCCGACCGCCTTCAGAACCGTTTCAAGCGACTCCATCCTCTCGCGCTCGCTCAGAAGAAAACACTCGCCGGTCGAACCGCCTACATAGAACCCCTCAACCCCTCGACTCATCAAGGACGCTATCAATCGCCGAAGCGCTTCGGGATCGAGCGCGCCATCGTGTCCGAATGCGGTGGGAAGCGCGGCAAAAATGCCTCCGAGCTTCCGCCCTCCCTTTTCCACGGCTACCATGCAGTCCATCCTCCATCGATGATCATATTCGATCCCGTCATGTAGGAGGAAGCGCGCGAAGCGAGGAAAATGATCGCGCCGTTGTATTCGTCTTCTCTCGCCATACGCTTCATAGGCATCCTTGCGCAGTAGTTCGCTTGGAACTCCGCGTCCTGCGTGGATCTCCACACACCAGAGGGGGTAAGCGTATTCACACGCACACCCTTCGCTCCCCAATAGGTAGCGAGGTACCGCGTCAGGTTATAAACCCCTGATTTGGACGCGCTGTAAGCGACAGGTTTCACAAATGGAATCCCCGTTTTCTTCTCCTTGTACGCATAAATATCTTGAATCGGCGAGAGCATGCCGTAAATCGATCCGATATTGATAATAGATCCCCGTCCAGCTTTGGCCATTTCGGCGCCAACCACCTGACACGCGAGGAACGTCCCGACTAGATTCACCTCGACTACCTCACGAAACACTTCTTCGGGGAAATTCTCGAAGAGGCCCGAGACTTCGGGCGGGGCGGAAGGCTGCGTATCGAGTCCCGCGTTGTTGACGAGTACATCCGGAACACCCCAGGTTTCCATCACAATCTTGAGTCCTTTTCTCAAAGATTCTTTCTTCGTGATATCGACAGACACCGCAATCACATTCTGCGCGCATCTCGGAAAGGTTTCGGCGACAGTCTGCGCATTGAAACTGTGGCGCGCGAATATGGCCACCCGCGCGCCGCGCTCGGCCAAGGTTTTTACAAACTGTTTGCCGAGCTGGCCCATGCCGCCGGTTACGATGGCGATGCTGCCCTCGACCGAAAAGAGATCATCCTCCGCGCTCGTCCGGACGCGCTCGCTCATGCTTTGCCCCCGTTATGCGCTTCCTGACTCGGCTGCTTGGACGCTTTTCGCGACTTGCTGATATTCGAAATAATGGTGTAGAGAATGAGTGCCCAGAAGAGCCAGCACAGCGGCCGCGTAAAAAATATGGAATAATTCCCCTCGGAGATAATAACCGTTCTTCCCAGATTCGCCTCAACGAGCGGACCAAGGATAAGGCCCAGAAGGAGCGGCGGGACTGGATAATCGGCTTTAGTGAGAATAAAACCGATAAATCCCGCGATAATTGTTACGCTAACATCGAACGTATTATTGCGCATCGCGTATGAGCCGATGATCGCAAGCACAAAAATGAGCGTGGTGATGAGCTTCGCGGGCAGCTGCAGTACTTTCGCGAAGAAGCGCGCGCCAAATAGTCCCAACACCAGGATGAGCAGATTGCTGGTGATTGTGCTCGCAAAGACAGTGTAGATCACCTGAGGATTATCTCTGAAGAGCAGTGGGCCTGGCTGAAGTCCTAGCAACATGAGTCCGCCGAGCATAACCGCGGTCGCTGCCTCGCCAGGGATTCCCAGTGTAAACATGGGAATCATGGCCCCGTTTACGCAAGCGTTATTCCCAGACTCCGGAGCGGCGACGCCCTCAATGACTCCGGTACCGAATTCATTCCCATTTTTCGCGGATCGCTTCGCCTCTCCATACGAAAGGAATGCCGCAATATCCGTTCCGGTTCCTGGCACCGCACCGACAAACGTTCCAATAAAGGCCGATTTCACGATATGGGGCAAAATTCGAAGGAATTCCTTCCCGCTAATGCCAATTTTGGTAATTTTTGCTTGCGGACTCTGGATCTCGTTATATTTTTCGACGCCCTCGAAGGCCTGTGCCGCCGCGAACAATCCTATCAGCACAGGGAGCAGCGACAGCCCACTGAGAAGATTCAGCTGACCAAACGTGAAGCGCGGGAAACCAGAAATGGGATCGATACCGATTGTCGATATTAAGATGCCCAACAATCCCATGAATATGCCTTTGGACATCGATTTGCCCGCGACATACGAAATCATCGAAAGTCCGTACACGCCCAGGAGCACATACTCAGGCGGTCCGAACAGCACGGCGATTTTCGCGATCTGCGGCGCGAGAAACGTGAGAATCAGCGCCCCTATCAGACCGCCAAGCGCGCTGGCGATGGTCGACACCGCGAGCGCTTTTCCAGCCTGCCCCTTTTGCGCGAGAGGATAACCATCCAGCACGGTCGCGCCCGCGGCGGGCGTTCCTGGAGTCCGCAGGAGGATGGCGGAAATGGATCCGCCATAAATTCCCCCGGCGAAAATGCCCACCATAAGCGATAGGGCAAATGCCGGATCCATGCCATAGGTAAATGGTATCAATAGCGCAATTCCCATGGTGGCGGTCAGACCGGGCAGCGCTCCGATAATGATTCCCAGAAATACGCCAATAAAGAGCGCAAGTATGCTTCCGCTCAACACAAGATTTCCAAATCCATTAATTAAGTAACTGATCATTGCTGTATCCTTAGAATCCTAGAATTCCTTCGGGAAGTGGAACGGAGAGAAACAGCCTGAAAACGACATAGATCGCGCCTGTGGTTACAAGCGCCGCTATGACATTGAGCAGAATGCGCGAAAATTTCATCAGAACAAGGAGCAGCGTGATAAAAATAGGCGTCAGGATCACGAAACCGATTTTTTTTAGGAGCAGTCCGTACGCAAAAAGAAGGATGAATGACAGCGCCACTTTGCTGGCATTGTGTATCTCGATTGAATCGGTCGATGTTTTTCTAAAGGATGTAAATGCTATATACAGCGCGATCACAGCTAACAAAATCACGATAATCCGAGGAAAGACCGAGGCTCCAAGCTGAGCTTGGTGGGGCGCGGGGAATGACGCGCTGACTATGAAAACGATCAATAGTAACGCGGCGCCCAAAATCCCTATCAACAAGTCCAGCCATCGTATTTTTAGCGAAAACATGCGAATCCTCCGCTATCATCCTAGATGAAGAAAGCGACCTGAGCTTTCAAGCCGCTTTCAACAATCTTTGTGTTACATAAAAAGAACCCGTTTTATTTTCTCAACAGGCCGAGTTCGGTGAGAATGGGCGCAAGCGTTGCCGCTGTCTCGTCGGCGAGTTTTTTGTAGTCTGCTGTTGAACGGTAGTCGATTCCCAGACCCATTTTGCCCAAAGTCGACACGAAATCCGACTCTTCCATCATCTTTTTGAAGGCGTCGGCGAGGATCTTCACTCTATCAGCGGGGAGGCCCTTCGGACCGCCAATACCGCGGAAGGTATTGATATTCACGTTGTAGCCAAGCTCCATAAGCGTAGGAACCTCGGGGAAATTGGCGAGGCGCTTGTCGCCCATGCATGCGAGCATGGTGAGTTCACCCGCTTTTACCTGTGCCTGGACTTCCGCTCCGGATACCGAGACTGCGTCAATCTGATTGCCGATGAGTGCGGCGATTGCCGGGGCCGCACCGCTGAAAGGTACATAGGTCAGAGAGATGCCCGCTTCCTTAGAGAAGACCGCCGCCGCGAGGTGCCAGAGCAGACCGGTGCCCGAATTTCCGACTTTGAGTTTGCCAGGGTTGGCCTTGGCGTACGCCACAAACTCGGCGACATTCTTGAATTTTCCGGTCTTCACAGTAAGGGCCGCTGGGTCCGTGTTGATGTTCATGATGGGTGTAAAATCTTTGAACCCAAACGGATATACACCAGTCTTGTCCATAAATCCGAGCTCGACAGGAAGGATTGCGAGGGTGTAGCCGTCGGGAGCCGACTGCACGACTTCCGCGAGACCCACCGCGCCGGACCCGCCTGGTTTATTCTCGACGACAACGGGCACGCCAAGATACTTTTCGCCCGATCTCGCGAGCGCGCGGGCTACCGCGTCAGTGCCACCGCCGGCATCCCAAGGAACAATAATTTTGATCGGCTTGGTGGGGAATTTCCCCTGGGCGAACGCGCCAAGCGTGACCACCATCGACATGAGTGCGATGATTCCAAGTATGCGTCTGCGCATATCTACCTCCTAAAAATTTCCGGGTCTATTCGTCCCGTACATGCTCAAGAAGAATTTTCATTTGATCGACCTGGGCCTCGGTCACCTCGCTCATTGGCGACCGCGAATAGCCGCAGTCTCGACCCATGAGTTTGAGCGCCGCCTTCATCCGCGCGGGGAACTGCGGCCCACGCACCGTTTTCCAGATCGGATACACCTTGTTCTGGATAGCGATCGCCTCGCCGTTGCACCCCGCTTTAGCCAGGTCCCACATTTTTACACAGAGTCTCGGGAAGAGAGAGAGAATCGCGGAGATGGCTCCGTCCGCGCCTATATCGAAAGTCGAATAGAGCATCTCATCGGTCGCGGCATAGATCATCCCTCGGTCGCCATTCGCGATTACCATGTCGTAGCAGGCCATAATGCCGCCGACACTCTGCTTGATACCCACTACATTGGGAATCTCCAGAAGGCGGGAAAAGGCTTCGGAAGTGATCTCGTTCTGAGGAACCACATTGTAAATAATGATCGGCAGACCAACCGCATCGGAAATCGCCTTGTAGAATGAGTAGTTCCCTTTCTCATCCGGCACGAGCACATTGTAGAAGACGGGCGTCACCATGAGGGCGTTGGCGCCGGCAACT
>JAKALZ010000127.1 GCA_021813065.1 bacterium | reverse complement strand
CAGGCCCCTCGCGTATCCGGAGCGGTGAACGAGGCATTTCTCATGCTCTCGGAGTACGCGCGCCAGCATGTCATCCTCTGTCTTGTTCCAGCGATGTTCATTGCTGGGGCGATCACGGTGTTCCTTAACCAGCAGGCAGTGATGCGCTACCTCGGCCCGGATGCGAAGCGCCTGACCGCCTACAGTGTGGCGGCGCTCTCAGGTGCTATCCTCGCGGTGTGCTCGTGCACGGTGCTGCCGATCTTCAAGGGAATCTACAAGAAGGGCGCGGGCCTGGGACCCGCGATCGCGTTTCTATATTCAGGCCCTGCGATCAATATTCTAGCCATCGTACTTTCGGCGAAGGTGTTTGGATTGAAGCTTGGGCTCGCCCGTACGGTTGGGGCGATTACTTTTTCCATCGCCATCGGCTGGCTCATGGCAGTGATATTTAAAAAGGACGATGAGAAACGCGCCGCCGATACGCGACTTTTCAGCGCTCCTCTTGGAGATGAGCCGCGTTCTCTTGCGCAGACATCGATCTATATGGCGAGCATGATCGGTATTCTTGTGTTCGCGAACTGGGCGAATTCAAAGGGCGGCAGCCCCGTGTGGGATGCGATTTTCGCGGCGAAGTGGTGGATTACGGGTGGATTCGCGCTCGTGCTGGCCTATACGGTAATCCGATGGTTCAACAAAGATGATAGACGTGCGTGGGTTGTGGCGACGCGGGATTTTTCGCTCCAGATACTGCCGCTGCTTTTCGGGGGCGTGCTCGTGGCGGGTTTTCTGCTTGGGCGTCCCGGACATGAGGCGCTCATTCCGAACGCCTGGGTCGTAGGGCTTGTCGGCGGCAACTCGCTTTTCGCGAACTTTTTCGCGGCATTCGCGGGAGCCTTGATGTATTTCGCCACGCTCACGGAGATTCCCATCGTGCAGGGGCTCATCGGTGCGGGAATGGGGCAGGGTCCCGCGCTCGCGCTGCTCCTGGCTGGCCCCAGTTTTTCGCTGCCTTCGATTCTTGTGATCGCGGGCGAGCTCGGCTGGAAAAAAACCTTGACCTATGTGGGACTCGTCGTGGTGATGTCTACGATCGCGGGTTTGCTGTTCGGCGCCCTTGCATAAGCCAACATACGAAGAGAAATCGAGATTTTACATATATGTTCTCTCAAATTACGCAACAAGGAGGATTCTATGTCGTCGCATGAACATGAAGAAGCTGAGCATGAGAAAGGCGGCCATGAAAATGCCGGCCATACGCACGAACATCACCACCACGAAACCATGGAAGCGCAGGAATCGGGCGGAAAGCTGCTCGCGTCCATTCTAATCACTACCGCGACACTTGTCGCCGAAGTTGTGGGCGGATTGCTCACGGGAAGTCTCGCGCTGCTCTCCGACGCGGCGCATGTGTTCCTGGATATTTTTGCTCTCGCGCTGGGCTATGTCGCGGTTCGTCTCTCAAAACGCTCCGCCACAGGAATTCACACCTATGGTTTCCATAGAATGAAGGTGCTTGCCGCGTTTATCAATGGCGCGACGCTACTCTTTGTTTCTTTTGAAATCATTAGGGAAGCGATTGGCCGTTTCGCGCATCCGCAATCGATTATCGCTGGACCCATGCTGATCGTGGCTACAATCGGACTTGTGGCGAATCTTCTCGTCGCGTTTGTATTGAAAGGTCACTCGCACGATGACCTCAACGCTCGCGCCGCCTTCTTGCACGTGGTGGGAGACGCGCTATCGTCGGTCGGTGTCATCGCGGCGGGTGTGGTGATTTTATTTACTAAATGGTATTGGCTTGATCCGGCGATGGGCATTGTCATTGCGCTCGTCATTCTTCGCGGAGCTTTCAGCGTGCTCAAAGTGGCTACGCACATCCTCAACGAAGGCGCGCCGGAAGATGCCGAGAACACGCATGTCGCGCAAGAAATATCAGAACTCGAGGGCGTAAAAAGCGTCCACGATGTGCATGTGTGGGCGCTCGACCCTGGATTCAGGCTGCTGAGCGCGCACGTGGTGCTCGACGATCAACTTCTGAGCGCCACCCATGCGGTCATGGATCGGATCAAAGACATGCTGACAGAGCATTTCAATATCACCCACACTACGATACAGTTCGAGTGCGGCGACTGCGGGCAGTGCGCCGGCAACGATGTGAAGGTATAAACGAGAAAAGGAGGCGCCGCCGACATGGCCGACCAGCCAATGGTAGCGGCGCCGCTTTTCAGCCTGCGCGATGTGCGCTACAGTAGCCCAATACCGCCTTTCGAGAGGAGGAGCTATGTTTGGAACGCACTCTGACGCCGGATACCACGATACGGTGCCGGGCAATCACATAAAGACACTTGTGTATGGCGAGCGCACGCTGCTCGTCGAAGTCAAGCTCGACAGAAACGCGAAGCTCCCCGAGCACAAGCACCCTTACGAGCAGACCGGCTATCTTGTCTCGGGCCGCATGCGGATGTTCGTGGCGGGCCAGCCGCGTGAGCTTGCGCCCGGCGATAGCTGGTGCATCCCCATGGATGTGCTCCACAAGGTCGAAGTGATCGAAGACACGATCGTAGTTGAAGTCTTCAGCCCAACGCGCGAAGAGTACATCAAATACAAGAACGAAAGCGATATCGTCCGATGAGTGGAAAAAGCACACAAGAACTATCTCCTTCCCGTGTTGGTGGCGACCTGCGCCCTCGCGCTGCGGTGCGCACCGGGGCCTCGCCAGCGATCCGCGCCGTGCTCTTCGACATGGACGGCGTGCTCGTCGATTCCGAACGTCTCATCGCCGAGGCGGCAAAACGCATGTTCGCGGATCGCTACGGCTTCGAAGTGAAGCTCGAAGACTTCGTGCCCTTCGTCGGCGCGGGCGAAAACCGCTACCTCGGCGGAGTCGCGGAAAAATATGGCATTCACATCGACATCGTCCCTGCGAAGGCATGGACCTATGAGATCTACGGCCAGCTCGCCAGAGCCCACGCGCTCGGCATGCGAGCCATTCCAGGTGCCGTGGACTACGCGCGAGCCTGCCGAGCGCGCGGGCTCAAAACCGCTCTCGCGTCCGCGGCCGACCTTGTCAAAGTGCTCATCAATCTTGAGTATCTGGGCCTCGATCCCGGGGAATTCGACGCGGTTCTGACCGCCGAAGACGTGACGCACAAGAAACCCGACCCTGAGATGTACCTCAAGGCCGCGGCGCGCGTGGGGATAGACCCTGCTGAGTGCGTGGTCATCGAAGACGCGGTAAATGGGACAATCGCGGGGGTACGTGCGGGCGCGCGCGTGCTAGGGATCACGTCGAGTTTTCCGGAAGCGCGGCTCCGCGAGGCTGGCGCGACCTGGACCGCTCCGGACCTGGCGCACGCGCCGCTGCCGCCCGATCTCTCTATTTCCCTCTGATCGTGTCCTGCAGCGTGCCCATGGGGCAGAAGGAGCACCACGCGCGCGGCTTCCACAGGAGCGCCGCCACCGCGGAAATGCCGATCGACGCCACATAGATCGCCCAGAAGACGCGGCCGATCGCGGCAATGCTTCCATTGGAACGAAGGAGCAGGCTGACTACACAGAACATTGTCAGCGCGCAGAGCATGCGGCGGAATTGCTTTGTCGCGAAATATTTTGGGAGACTTTTCTGGCTTGAAGCCTTCTTGAAGGTGAACGAGAGCGTTCGCCCGTTGGGGCAGAATCCCGCGCAAAAACTCCGCGTGCCAGTGATGTTGGTCAGAAGGGCGATGGCCATAAGGCCAATCACGCCGAGTCCGACGACCGGCACAAAGTAGCCTCCTATCGCAAAGCCAACCACGAGCGCAACCGAAATGTACTTCCACGCTGAATGGTAGAACGAATACTTAAGTAGCATAAAAAGAATATATATTAAATTATAAATATAAGCTAGATCATCCAAAGGCTGCCTTGCGTCCGCTGCCCTCCACAGGCTATTGTAAGCCCACAATGTTCAGCGTTCCCGCACTCATCAAAATCCTGATCATTTTCGCGCTAGTGGTACTCGCCACTGCCAAGCACGTTCATCTCGGGCTGGCCGCGGCGATAGGCGGCGTGCTCATCGCGCTCTGGCAGGGTTTAGGCCCTGGCGCCATTGCCGTCGCGACCGTCAAGGAGCTGATCAACCCCGATCTCATTCTGCTCGTGGTGCTCTTGACGGGAATCATGATGTTCTCTTCGGCGATGAAGAAGTCCGGCGCCATGGACACGTTCTCCGCGACCATCGCGGAAGCGGCGCCTTCGCGGCGGGTCGCGCTGGCGGTGGCTCCTCTCCTCATCGGAACCCTGCCCATGCCAGGCGGAGCGATTATTTCAGCGCCGCTCGTGGGCGCGATGAATGGCGATGACACGCGCAGCCCCGAGACGCTCGCCGCGGTGAACTACTGGTTCAGGCACGTGCTCGAGCTCATTTGGCCGCTTTTTCCGGCCTTCATTTTGACCGCGGGGCTCACGAAGATCCCCGTTCCAACGCTCATTGGACTCAACCTCTACGCGCCGATTACTGTCTACTTCCTCGGCATGATCTTTATTCTGCCGAAATCGAAGGAACTCTCCGCCACCACCAAGAATCGCGCAGGGAAGCCGAATTTCAGCAAGGTCGCGCGCGGCATCGCGCCGCTTGGAATCGTTCTTCTGAGCTATATCATCCTCGATGTGCTGTGGGAATTCGTTTCGCCTTCGCTCGGAATGAAGCCTGATAGCCGCTCGCTGATAGGTCGGTATGGGCCGGTTCTGCTTGGGTTGCTGATCGGCTCGCTTTACCTTATCAAAATTGCGGGCGGACCAGGAATTTTCAAGAAGTGCATCACGCACTCGACGCTTGAACTGATCGGCGTGATTATCGGCATACGGGTGTTTTCGGCCCTGATGAGCGCGGCCGACTTGGCGCACGCGGCGTCGACGGAACTCGCGAGCGCGGGCATTCCAGCGATCATCGTGATCGCGCTTTTGCCCTTTATCTCCGGCATCGTAACCGGGGTCGGGCTCGGATACGTCGGGCTCTCGATACCTATTGTGATGGGCATCATTTCATCTTCAGGTACGCCCTTTGAGGCGGGCATCATCATCGCGAGCGCCTTCGGGTACGCGGGGATGATGTTCTCGCCGCTCCACGTCTGCATGGTTGTGACCGTGCAGCACTTCAAGTCGTCGCTGCCGCTGACAATCCGAAAATTCGCGCTACCCCTCACGATCTACCTCATCATCGCGAGCGCGTACGGCGCGCTGCTCATCGCGCTCATGCGGTAGCGCGGACGGTGCAGTCGCCGATGTTCGGCGCCAACCCATCGGCGGCAACCCATCAGCGACAGTCGATGGATTGCCGCGCATTGTGTGCCGCGCACGATTACCGCCGATCGATCACCGCGGGGTGGCTGAACGTTCCCAGCTGAATCACAAAGGCGGGGGCGACCGCGACCTTGTCGTCGATATTTCCCAGCGCGCTCACACCCGCAAGAATCCCATAGTGCTTCGAAACCCGTGCGCTGGCGCCGAGCGTGGCGCTCCATTTGAGCGGCCACATCGAATAGGTCGTAGGATCATCGTACTGCACCACCGCGCCCGCGCTTCCATTTGCGAAAATATAGACATCTCCGCCCATCAGCTCATTAATGACCGCGATTCGGTGCCGATACTCGAGGCTGCCGGCCACCACCGAATTACCTTCGCAGTTCGTGGGGATGTAGCCCATGCCGTAGAACATCTCAGGCTGCGCGAGATTCGAATAGTACGAGACCTTGGCGGGCTGGGCTCCCGCAATGATTCCGGTAAAGTCCGTTCCTCCAAAGATGCTAAGGTTGAGCGCGTCTGCCCGTCCGAAAGGGATGGCCACAGAGATATTCGCCTCGACTTGGGCAAATGAGAATGTGCCGCCGAAATGAGGGCTGAACCAGCGCCCGATCGCTGAAAAGGCCAGCCCTGAGCGCGGAAATGCTCCTCGATCTCTCGTGTCCACGCGGAACGAGGCACGCAGCGCTCCCGCGTTCTGCGCGACAAGACTCGTCCACTCGTCGCCCGTAAGGACATTTTCGAATGAGTACCCCGCCATGAGGTCCGCGGCATCGGCGAGCACCACACCTCCCCAAATCCCTGCGCCGTAGGTCCTGTATTTCGAGGCGATCGCGATAGGAACGGACT
>JAKALZ010000126.1 GCA_021813065.1 bacterium | reverse complement strand
CACCACCGGCACAGCGGTCGAAGATGATTATCTCGAGCAGGGCGCCAACAACTATCTGGCAAACATCTGTGTGTTGAACGGATCGCTCTGTTTTGCGTACCTCGATGTCTCGACGGGAGAGTTCAAGGCGTATTCGCTGCCGTGCAAGGGCACTATCCCAAACGAGGAGAGTCTGCGTGCCGAGCTCTACCGCCTGTATCCTCGCGAAATGCTCGTGCAGCAGTCGATCCTTGATGATCCCGCGCTCTATCGCGTGCTACGGGAGAGTGGCGCGATGCTCAACCCACAGCCCGACTGGACCTACGATCCGATTCACGCCGCCGAAGTTCTCACCCGCAAATTCGGAACAATTTCGCTGAAGGGGTTTGGTTTCGACGATCGCGACCCCGCACTCGTCGCGGCAGGCAATTTACTCGAATATGTGCAGGAAATGATACATCAAGATCCTCCGCACATACGCCAGCTCCAGCATTACGAACAGCAGGCCTACGTTCTCCTCGATGAGGCTACCAAGCGAAACTTAGAATTAGTACGAAATCTCAACGATTCGAGTCGGCGAGATACGCTCATCGACGTGATCGACGCGACAAAAACCGCGGGGGGAGCAAGAATGTTGCGCCAGTGGCTCTTTGAACCTCTGCGAACCAAACACGCCATCGAAGAGCGGCTCGAGGCGGTCGCATTCCTCTACCACGACCAGATACTTCTATCGGACATAAGGAAACTGCTCTCGGGAATCCTCGACACTGAGCGGCTTATCTCGCGACTCGCGGTAGACAAGGCTCACGCGAAGGATCTTAGGGCGCTGCAAGAGTCCGTGCGATCGGGGCTTACGCTGTTCGAAGCGGTGAAAAGCGCGGATCCCCCCGTCGCCCTTATGCCCACCATGAGCGCTGAGTACCTCGAGGAGTGCGGAAGGGTAATCGAGATCATCGAGTCGGCGATATTGGATGATCCATCTGTGGTGTTCACAGAAGGGAATATCATCCAGGATGGGTACAACCGCGAACTCGACGAACTACGCAATGTTCACCGCAACACAAAAGCTGTCCTCGAGGAGTATTTAACCGAAGAAAAGCTCCGCACGGGGATTCAGAATCTGCGGATCCGCTACAATCGAGTGATTGGCTACTATCTTGAAGTGACTCGCGGCAATCTCGCATCGGTGCCCGAGCATTTTATTCGCAGACAGTCTCTAGTTGGCGGTGAGCGCTACTCCACCGAGAAGCTTGGCGAACTCGAGAGCAAGATCAACGGCGCACAAGAGAGAATTGTTGAGCTCGAGCGCCAGCTTTTTCTGGAACTGAGGGAGAGCCTCAAACAGTACATTACGGCGCTGCTTGAGTGCTCGCGAGCGGTATCGAAAATTGACTGTATCGCTTCGCTCGCGCAGATAGCGACAGAAGAGCGCTACACGCGCCCTGAGATTTCAGAAGAGCTGGAGATCGATATTCAGGGAGGCAGGCACCCCGTTGTCGAGCGCTGTCTGCCCTACGGTGATTTTGTGCCGAACTCGCTCTCTGTTTCGCGGCAAAGCGAGTGGTTTGTTCTGATCACCGGGCCGAACATGGCGGGAAAATCGACGGTGCTTCGACAGACCGCGCTTATCGTGCTCCTTGCCCACATCGGGAGTTTCGTGCCTGCGGAGTCCGCGCGGATCGGCCTTGTAGACAAGATTTTCTGCAGGGTGGGTGCCCAGGACAATCTCGCGAGAGGCGAGAGTACGTTCTTGGTGGAGATGCACGAGACTGCCTTCATTCTGAACACTGCGACCGAGCGAAGCCTCGTCATCATGGATGAAGTGGGGCGGGGGACAGGTACGCTCGACGGTGTGTCGATCGCCTGGGCGGTGAGCGAATATCTCATCCACCACCTCAAGTGTCGGACACTCTTCGCGACCCACTACCACGAGCTGACCACGATGGATATTTCGGGTCTTCGAAACATGAAGATGGCGGTATTCGAGCGCGATGGGGCGATATCTTTTCCTAAGCGGCTCGAAGAAGGAGCCTCAAGCGGTTCGTACGGCATCCATGTCGCACGATTGGCGGGCTTACCCGAAGATGTAATTCTGCGAGCCTCGACACTCGAATCCCACGTAAACAAATTAGAGCAGGACCTCAGCAGCGATTCGATGAGCGCCGCGCGAACCTTGGGTGGACCACGCGATCTAAAGTCCGAGGTCAGCGGCGAGGTCGCAGAACAATCCTCAAATGCCAGAGCAGACCTTGGCGCAAACCTCGCGGTGCATCCTTCGTCCGCGATTATGTTCGCGAGCGGTGCCGGGCGCCCGAAAGAAAGGGGAGAGGACCAATCCGGAATCTCTGAGCTCTTCAGCGAGGAAGATATTGTCATCGCGATCCTCAGAAGCCTCGATCCCAATGCGATGACTCCCCTCCAAGCGCTCCAGACGCTTGCATCTATTGTCGAAACGCTCGCGCACGCGAGGTGATTCGCAACGCGCATCGTGCTCTTTCGCCTCCCTGAATTAGGCACGTGTGGTCAATGATCACGCACACGCGATCATTCACGGAAAAGTGAGCACATTGAATATTGAAGCGGCGCGCGGCTCTTTGCGCGTGTAATTCAATATGCGAGAGCTCGCGAGTGCGCATCCCTGCGTGAGGTTCTTTTCCTTATCGCTTCATATACTTCTGCCGCGGCGATGCGCGCTCTGCGGTACTCTCGTTCATGATGTCGCGTGGTTTCCAGCCCCACTCTGCGAAGCCTGCGAGTCAGGACTCAAAGCGATTGACGGCCGGCGCTGCGCGAGCTGCGGAAGGCCTCTCATCAGCGAAGCTCAGCTCTGCATGGAGTGTCGAGAAACAACGCGCGCCGATCTTCGAATCATGCCCGTTTTCATGTATCGCGGAGCTGTCGCGGTGATGATGCACCACTATAAAACTCGCGAGCGGCGGTCTCTTGCGACCTATTTCGCGTTCAAACTCGCGCCGCTCATTCAATCCGTGTGCGCGGATACCGGAACAAATCCGTGCGAAGTAGCCATCGTTCCTGTTCCCCCGCGGCCAGAAAAACTCCGATCAGGAAAGTGCGACCTTGTGGCGGCGCTCGCGACAGCACTCGGTGTCTGGGGGTATCAAAGTGTCCATGTCCTCGCTCGACGTTCAAACAGTGTTCAACAAAAAACTTTAGCTCGAAACGATCGTTTTAAAAACGCCTCCCAGGCGTACTATCTCGCTTCTGTCGGGGCCGTGCCGAAACGGGTTATTCTTCTCGACGATGTGGTGACCACGGGAGCGACACTGCGTGCCTGTGCTGAAATCCTCAAGCAGGCTGGTGCCGAGGTGGTCGCCGCCGCGGTGATTGCCGCGGATTAGCGCGCTTTCCATCAAACCAGCCATCTACCTGCGGTTGAGGGGCATGAACCTTGACGAATATATAGAAAACGCCTATACTACGATCAAAATAAAGTTTGAGTGATTCTTTTTTGCGGCATGCAGGAAGGGTCGTGCGAACGGCTCTTTTTTTATTCCCTCTCAGTGAGAGGAGAGTGAGGCGGCCACTATCCGTAGTTCACAGATAGTGCCACGGTGCCTGCGCGGCAAAAATCGCCTCTCGCGGTTTTTGCTGGTATGCGCTTCCCGTTGAGTTGCATAATCATTGACATCGAAGCACATTTAAAAAGAAGGCACGGAAGAATCCGGCGCGGCGCCGACATGCGCATTGAGCGCGCCGCTGAGACAAATGTGGGTGGAGTGGATGAGCGACAAAGATGTAGAGCGTGAGATTGATCAACTCTTGAAGTCAATCGATCTCGATTTGCTGGAATTTTCAATCGCGCGCCGCAAAGGTAGCGTGCATGTAAAGGCTGTAATCTACAGTCCCAAGGGAACAGGTATCGATGAGTGCGCGAAGGCGCACCGGCTTATGCTCCCTCGCGTACAGATGGCTCTTGGGGATCAGGATCCCTACATCGAAGTGTACAGCCCCGGGATCGACAGAGTGCTGCGCAACGAGCGCGAGTGGAGAGCCTTTGTGGGACAGCGCGTGAAGTATCTGCTCGCGGGTGAATCCGAGTGGAGGAGCGGGCAGATTCAGGCTTTTGAGAGTGGTACCGCAAAAATCGCGGTGAACGCTACAGTGACCGATATACCTATAGCTTCGATTGTGAAGGCGAAGCTTGATTCAACGCATGAGGGAGAAGACGCTCATGGCATCTGAAATGGCGGAAGCAATCCGGCAATTGATTTCTGAGAAGGGAATACCGGAAGATCTCATTGTCAAGACGCTCGAAGACTCGCTGCTGGCGGCGTATAAGAAGAAGTTCGGTACCTCTGAGAACGCGATCGTGCGATTCAAGGAGAATTATGAGGGGATCGAGATATACGCTAAAAAAACGATAGTCTCGGATGATGATTTCGAAGATGAAGTGCTCGAAATTCCACTCGAGGAGGCGAGGAAGCTCGCCGATGAGGCGGAAATAGGCGATATCCTCGAGATCCCCGTCGATCCTTCCGAATTCGATTTTCAATCGGTAATGCTCGCCAAGCAGACCGCGCGGCAGAGCCTTAGGGACATTTCACGCGATACTCTCTACGCGGAATTCAAATCGAAGGTCGGCGAAATCATAATCGGCTACTATCAGCGCGAGCGGAATGGGGCGATTTTCGTCGATCTCGGAAAAATTGAAGGCGTGTTCCCGCACAAGTACCAATCACCCCGCGAATCATACCATATTGGCGACCGCATCAAGGCTCTCATTGTGGAAGTTGAGAAGACTAAAACCGGCTTCCAGGTTGTGCTCTCGAGAACTCACGCGGAGTTTGTGCGCAAGCTTCTCGAGTTAGAGATTCCTGAAATTTACGACAAGACAATCGAGATCTTCAAGATTGTCCGTGAGCCCGGGTATCGCACCAAAGTCGCGGTGTACACGAAGCGGACCGATATCGATCCCGTCGGCGCATGCGTCGGTCCAAAGGGTATGCGCAGTCAGCTCATAAGCCAGGAACTCGAGGGAGAGAAGATTGACTTTATCCGCTACGATATCAATCCGAAAGAGTTCATTCGCAACGCTCTTGCACCTGCGCAGATAAAAGAAGTATATATACTCGACGAAGGGAAACACATGGCCCTCGCGGTGGTGGACGAGCACGAACTCTCCATCGCGATTGGAAAATCGGGCCAGAATGTCAAACTCGCTAACAGGCTCTGCGATTGGAATATAGATGTGATGACCGAAGAGCAGTACCTGCAGGATTCCAGGAATGTCGAGCTCAAGAAAGCCGCCGACAGTCTCTTCACGATTGAGGAAGAGCAAGGCGAAGAGCTGCTGATCAAAGACATGCCAGGCATTAAGGCTGAGTGGATTTCCTCGCTCGAAGCCGCAGGTATTACCTCTGTCGAGGAGTTCCTGGAACTCGATGAGGCTGAGGTTACGCAGCGCACCTCGCTTTCCTCCGCTGACTTTGCCGTGATTCGCGCGATCATTGAGGAAAATGTCGAGATTGTCCAGGAAGAAGTCGAAGAGGGAGTACCGGAATCGTACACGTGCCCGGAGTGCGGCGCGGCGATCACGCCTGATATGGATCATTGCCCATCCTGTGGAGTGGCACTGAGTTTTGAAGTCGATGAAGGACAGGATGAATAAAGGAACGATATGACAGAGAGTAGCGACAAAGACTCGAAGAAAGTCCATCTTATCAAGCAACCGAAGCAGGCCTCTCCCGAGCAGCCACAGGAACAGGTAGCGCAATCTTCTCCCGACCTGGGCGGCGAGAAGAAGAAAGTCGTCGTCGTGGTGAAGAAAAAAATGGTAACCACGAAAAAAGTCCAAGCGAAATCGATCGCTCCCGCGACTCAAGAAGAACAAACAGTGGAAGCGAAGGTTGAAGCTCCGCATGAGCCCGCTCCTCCGCAGGAAGAGCCGCAGACGTCGACGCAACCGACAATTCAGGCGCTTCAGTCTCCGCAACCGCAGCCACAAGCTCACCAGTACCCAGAAAAAAAGGAAGCTGCCGCTGAATCGAGCGTTCCACAGGCTCCTGTCGCAAAACCAGTAGAGGTCAAACCTTCAGCGACTCTCCCGCCTCGGCGCCCAACCCATTCTGCCGAGAGACCGTCATCCGCTTCATCCTCTCAGCGGCCCTATAGCTCGCAGACTTCGCAATCTCCCCGAGATAGCAGACCGGACTATCGGTCCG
>JAKALZ010000125.1 GCA_021813065.1 bacterium | reverse complement strand
ATAGGCGTGGTTACGTTAACTGGCCTTGGCCTCAAACTGGGTTCAATTCTCGTCGACTTAGCGGGAGGACAACTGCTGCCGACACTTTTCTTTACGATGCTCACTTCGCTGATACTCGGCATGGGTGTCCCAACCACCGCGAACTACGTCATTACCTCGACAATCGCGGCACCTGCTATCATCATTATTCTCTCGAGACAGGCTGGCCTCGATCCTCTTTCGGTCGCGCCAGCGAATATCATACTCCCGGCGCATATGTTCGCCTTCTATTTCGGCATAATCGCGGACGTTACGCCGCCTGTTGCGCTCGCCGCCTTCGCGGGCGCGGGCATCGCGAAGGCCAATCCAATGAAGACAGGACTTAACGCGACAAAGCTCGCGGTCGCTGCCTTCCTGGTTCCCTACATCTTCGTACTCAATCCTCAAATGCTGCTTTTCAACATTACATTCGGCAAATTTGTATGGATGGTGCTGACAAGCTTGGTAGGCATCACCGCCGTTGCCTCTTCGGTAAATGGATGGTGGCTCACCAAAACCTTGTGGTATGAGCGCATCCTCGGTTTCGTCGGGGGCCTTATGCTGATCGATCCAGGTATCACCACGGATATCATCGGTATCGTAATGGTCGGCATTCTTCTCGCTGGACAGATTCTGCGCAAACGCAAAGCAGCCGCGGTCGCGGTAAAATAGCATAGTAGTATTCCAGGTCACAAAAGAGAGGTCGCGACACATGAATGTCGCGGCCTCTCTTTTTATGACGTTGATTCTACAGGTATGATTCGGCGGTCTTCAGAATATCGGCGAACACCCCGCCCGCGGTCACCTCCGCGCCCGCTCCCGGTCCACGTATGACAAGGGGGGTCTCAGAGTAGCGCTTCGAACTGATGACCACCATATTGTCTGTTCCTGTCAGGCTGTAGAACGGGCTCTCGGGTCCATATTCGCGGAGAGTTATCGAGGCTTCGCGCGCCGTGATCACCGCGACGTAGCGCAGCACTCTGCCCTGCTTGGCAGCGATGTTCCTCTTGGTCTCCATCTCAGCATCCATCTCAGGAAGGACCGCAAGGCAATCCTCGACCGTCGACGCCTCAGAAATTCGTTCCCAGATGAGAGGATCTATCCGCACCGCGGACTCGCTGAGGCGATAGCCAGCTTCGCGCGCCAGAATGATCGCCTTGCGAGCGATATCCTTCGCGCTAAGATCGTCACGGGGGTCAGGCTCGGTATATCCGAGCTGTTTCGCTCTCTTCACGAGATCGGAGAATGTCGTTGCCGCACCAAGATTGTTGAAGATGTAGCTGATGGTGCCAGACAGCACCGCTTCTATTCTGGATATATCATCGCCCGAGGCGACCAGGTCCTGAATAGTGCCAATAACCGGCAGTCCAGCGCCGACAGTTGTTTCATAGCGATACGGCACATCATGCGATCGCGATAGCTCTATCAGTCTCTCGTAGCGCCGCAGCGGCCCGCTATTGGCACGCTTATTGGGAGTGACAACCGAAATCGAGGTCGCAAGCATATCTTCATAGTATTTTACTGGGGCATCGCTGGCCGTGCAGTCGCAGAAACACGCGTTCGGCAGGTTGAGCTCGCGCAGCGATTTCATGAATTCCGGCAGATCAGTGGTCTGGCCGTGCGCTTCGAGGATCGTTTTCCAGGTCGAAGAATCGATTCCATTCGGATCGACAAGCATTTTGCGCGAATTCGCGATGCCCGCGATGCGCACACGGATGGAGTGATCTTTGAGGAGGCGAGCTTGCTGTGCTGAAATCTGTGAGAGCAGCGTACCACCGATAAGGCCCGTTCCCGCGAGAAACACATTGACGGTTCTGACGCCGGCGAGGAAAAACGCGTCGTGAATCGCGCTCATCGCCTTTCCTCTGTCCTGTTCCCCCACCACGATTGAAATGTTGAGCTCCGACGAACCCTGCGCGATCGCCACGACATTGATGCCATTGCGCCCAAGCGCCTTGAAGACACGACCCGAGATGCCGGATCGATGCTTCATCATCTCTCCCACCACGGCGATCACACTGAGGCCTGATTCTATAGCGGGTTTCTGAATAGTGCCCGCGCTGATCTCGTACGTGAACTCCTCTTTGAGCGCTCGCGCGCCGCGCTCCGCGTCTTGGGGGAGCACCGCGCAACAGATTGAGAGTTCGCTCGATCCTTGGGTAATGAGAATCGCGTTGACGCTCGCGGAGGCGAGCGCCGCGAACATCCTGCCAGCGATGCCGGTCACACCGGGGAGTCCAGGTCCTTGCAGCAATAACAGCGAAATAGATGGTATGGCCGCGATGCCTCGCACGGGCCAGGTGCTGGGCGCGGAGCTTCTCACGATAAGAGTTCCAGGCGCGGTGGGATTGAAGGTGTTCTTGATGCGCACGGGAATCGCTTTAGCCATCGCGGGAAGAATAGTGGGCGGATGAAGAACCTTCGCGCCAAAGTGCGACATCTCCATCGCCTCGAGATATGAGATTTCGGGGATCACGAAGGCATCCACCACCGCGCGTGGGTCGGCGGTCATGATGCCATCGACATCGGTCCATATCTGAATCTCTTCAGCGCCAAGACAGGCGCCAAGGATACCTGCGGTAAAATCCGAACCTCCGCGCCCAAGCGTGGTCGTCGCCCCTTCGGATGTCGACGCGATGAACCCCGTCACCACCGCGACTCGCGAAAACGTAGCAAAAAAGTCCTTCACCTTGTGCTCGGTTTCGCCCTCAAGCCATCTCGCCGCGCCGAATTTATCATCCGTCACGATGAGTTCACGCGCATCAATCGCTTCCGCGTCAATTCCCGCATTGGAGAGAGTGTGTGCCACAATCGGCGCGCTCATTCGTTCACCAAAAGAAGCAAGCAGATCGAGAGTTCGGGGCGAGATGTCGCGCACGAGCGAAATGCCGAGCAGCAGCGAGGAGAGATCTGTGAGAAGCTTCTCAGTGATCGCTGTCGCGCTCTCGCGGAAATGGCCCCCGAGGAGTTGACCAATCATGGTCCGGTGGCGCGATGTAATCGCATCGAACAACTGTCGCCAATCTTGCCCATCACAGGCAAGTCTCGCCGCCTGAAGGAGTGAATCGGTAATTCCTGAAAAGGCTGATACTACAAAAACGCGCTCGCCAGAATCCTTTGCGATACTGACAAGCGCGCGAATCGCTTCGGGGCTTCCCACCGAAGTGCCGCCAAATTTGAGAACCTTCATCGTGTGCTCCACGCATATCCGCGTTCGCTGGGATTTGGCGACTATATCATAAAAATGCAGCCTTACGGAATATCCTTTCAGTATCTCCTTCAGTTCAGCACTGAGAGCAACACACCCGCCGCGACCGCGGATCCGATGACTCCCGCGACATTGGGTCCCATCGCGTGCATGAGAAGGAAATTCGTCGGATCTTCCTTCGATCCAACAACCTGGCTGACGCGGGCCGCCACGGGCACCGCCGAGACGCCCGCCGAGCCGATGAGGGGATTCACTTTGCCGCCGGTTACCCAGTACATGATCTTGCCAAAAATGACTCCGCCTGCCGTGCCGCAGCTGAAGGCGAAGAGACCGAGCGCGATGATTTCGAGAGTCTGCGGATTGAGAAAGCGTTCGGCGCTCGCGGTTGATCCCACAGAAACCCCTAAGAATATTGTCAGAGTGTTGATGAGGGCATGCTGCGCGGTGTCGGAGAGCCGTTCTGTGACGCCTGTTTCCCTGAAAAGGTTCCCAAGCATAAGGGAGCCGACAAGAGGTACCGCGGCGGGCAAGAGGAGACCTATGAGCAGCGTGACGAAGATCGGGAAAATGATGCGCTCCGCTTTAGAGACCTCACGGAGCTGCGCCATCCTCACCAGGCGTTCTTTTTTGGTGGTGAGCGCCTTCATGATGGGTGGCTGGATGAGCGGGACGAGGGCCATGTAGGAGTACGCGGCTATAGCGATTGGGCCAAGCAGCTCCGGCTTGAGTCTCGATGTGACAAAAATTGCCGTGGGTCCGTCCGCGCCGCCGATAATTCCAATGCTTCCGCAGGATTTGAGGTCAAACCCAAGATAATACGCGGCGATAAAGGGAATGAATATGCCGAGCTGCGCGGCCGCGCCGAGGAGGAGACTCCAGGGATTCGCGATGAGCGGAGCGAAATCCGTCATCGCGCCAATACCCAAGAATATGAGCGGTGGGTAGATGCCAAGCTTGACACCCTGGTAAAGGTAGTAAATGAGCCCGCCGACGAGGTTGTCCTTTGGCGGATCCGTGATGCCGCTCATCGGGAGATTGGCCAGCAGCATGCCGAAAGCTATCGGTACAAGCAGCAGCGGTTCAAACCCCCTGGCGATACCGAGATACAGCAGCACGCAGGACACCACCAGCATGAGGAGTTGGCCCCATGTCATGGCGATGAATCCCGTAGTGCCTATAAACTGGGAGAGAAACTGTTCCATAGAGGAATCTCCCCTCGCTCACGCGAGATCGACAAGTGCGTCGCCGGTGTTCACCGCGGCGCTCGCGGGAACGCGGAGCGCGGCGACAGTGCCGTCCTGCGGAGCGACGATTTCATTCTCCATTTTCATGGCTTCGAGGAGGAGAAGCACGTCGCCGCGCTTCACCTGCTGGCCAACGATGACCTTGAACGCGATGACCGTGCCGGGCATGGGCGCCTTGACGGTGGCGACGGTGCCTCCATTAGCAGGCGCGGCTGCCGCGGGTTCCGCGATCGGCGCGATCGGCGTGGCCGCCACGGCCGCAGCGGGCGCTACCGTGGGCTGCGGACTGTGCTGCGCGGCTGGAGCCGCGTATGCCGAAGGCGCGGAGCGCGCGACACCATTCAGCTCTTCAACAGTCACATCGTACGATTTGCCATTTACGGTAATTCTATATTGTTTCATAAATTTTTCTCCTAAATTCGCTTGCTGTTACTTTCGGGAAAGGCGTTCGATCCTGCCCCACACTGGCGTATTGAAACCGCCGCCTACCTCAGGCTGTGCCTGCTGCACATTTGTAATCGCGAATGAGCCCGCGCTCGATCCGCTCGCCGCGGCGACCGCCGCCGTGAGTACCGCGATGAGCGACTCATCCTGCAATGAGGAGGATGGTGCGGACGCGATCTGCGACGCGGAAGGTGCTGTCCTTTTCGTCACTTCGACGATCTGTGGAAGCGGTGCGAGACTCTCGTGTTCCTTTCGCTTCAGTATCGCGAACAGTTTCGGAAAACCGAGCAGGAACAGAATCATCACGAAGAGCGCGATGAACACTGTCATCGTGCCGACGACCATTATCATCCAAGGGTTTGTCATGGTCGGCCTCTTAGACGGGAATATTCCCGTGCTTGCGGGATGGGGTCGTCTGCCGTTTGCCGAGCAGTGTGGTGAGCGCGTTGCAGAGCCGGGCGCGCGTGTGGGCGGGATCGATCACGTCGTCGACATAGCCTCGCGCCGCCGCCATGTACGGGTTCGCGAAGCTGCGTTTGTATTCGTCGATCTTTTCCTTGCGCATGGCCGCGGAATCGGTCGCCTCTTCGATCTCCTTCTTGAAGATGATGTTGGCCGCGCCTTCTGGACCCATAACCGCGATTTCGGCGGTCGGCCAGGCGAATACCTGATCCGCGCCGAGGTGCCGCGAGCACATGGCGATGTAGGCGCCGCCGTAGGCTTTGCGGAGAATTACCGTAATCTTTGGCACTGAAGCTTCCGAGTAGGCGTAGAGGAGTTTCGCGCCATGCCGGATGACACCGCCATGCTCCTGCCCGACGCCAGGCAGGTAGCCCGCGGTATCGGTGAGGGTCAGCAGCGGCATGTTGAAGGCGTCGCAGAACCGTATGAAGCGCGAGGCCTTGTCGGAGGCGTTGATATCGAGCACGCCCGCGAGGTATTTCGGTTGGTTGGCGATGATGCCCACCGCGCGCCCGCCAAGCCTGGCAAAACCGGTCACGATGTTCTGCGCGTACTTAGGCTGCACTTCGAAAAAGTCAGCGCCGTCGACGAGCTTCGCGATGATGTCGCGCACATCGTAGGGTTTGTTCGGCGAATCCGGCATGAGATCCGCGAGAGTATCGTCGGCGCGGTTCGGATCGTCGCCGATGTCCATGACGGGGGGATCCTCGACATTGTTCTGTGGCAAGTAGGAGAGCAGTTTACGGATTGCCTCTATGGTCGACCGCTCATCGGGGAAGCTGAAGTGCGAAACGCCCGA
>JAKALZ010000124.1 GCA_021813065.1 bacterium | reverse complement strand
CCGATCTTAGATGGGGCCCTTCTGGAGATACTCATAGTCCACTTCGAGGCTCGCGCCCGATTTAAGCGCGGCCTTCGCGAAAACGCCCACATGCTGCGCGTCGGGCCCGTAGGCGAAGCCGAGCGGCCAGTCGGTGGTCCAGCTCGGACCGATGATGTGCCTGTCGTACATCGTGAGGTAGGGCTGCCAGCGGCAGTACACCCACTCGCTCGCGAAGGTGTACTCGCCGCCCGAGGTGATCACCAGGTCGTCCGTGGGCTTGAAGGAGTAGCGCGCGCCTGCCTGCCACGCGTACTGCGCGGGCTTGCTGTCGGCGCCCTCATCCGCGCCCTGAAAGTCGTCGAGCGTGAATTCGCCGAAGACGAGCAGGCCATCGATCGGCACCAGCGAACTGCTCAGCGACATCATGACATTCGTGAAGCCTGCACTGTAGTTGTTGTGCCAGAAGCCTGTAGGGAGGATGTCGGCGAGACCGGGGTACTTCCCGCCGATCATGTTCATTTCGGCGACACCAATACGGAACTTATCCCAGAAGCGCGCCTCGATCTGGCGATAAGCGAACATTTTGACGGCTTCGATCTGGTCGGTGAAGTCGTGGTCGTTCATCGCGTCCCACGGATTGATGCTGTTGTTCGCGGCGTCGTAGGTGGTTCTTGGCTTGTACTGAATGGCTGCCTCCGACTTGGTGAGTTGCGTCGAGGCTGAGCCGATGAGAGCGGTGAAGCGGAAATTCCTGTTGCCCACCGCGCCCTGGATTTGATCGTACCATTCAGACCGGGAATTGAGGAGCGTGTTGGTGAAGTGTCCTTCGCCGAGCCCTGCCTTGAATCGGCCCGCCGCGATCCAGCTGTGGGCGTTGCTCGCGGAGATCCAGCCTTCCTGGGGGAATTTCCAGCTCAGCAGTGTCCTGAGCATCGAGTTGAGGTTCCACGGCGCGTACAGCGGAATGTCATTCACTCCGAGATAATTCTGCCTGAGGGAAAGATCCATCTTGATTTTGCCGGCAACGGCGTCGCCTGCGGAAAAATTCGCTCCAAGCTCGAGGAAGACGGGCAGACTGTCGATGAAGTAGAGCAGGGTGGGATCGGAGTCGGGAGTGAGGCCGTAGCCCTGAATCCCCGTAACGCCGATCACGGCAGGATCGAAGGAGAAGAGAAGTCGGCTCTTGAACGCGGTCGATCCGGCAAGGCGGCCACGGTAATCGAGGATTTCAGCGGCCTCGTTCCCGGAGAAGACGAAACTGTCCGTGACGGGAACCCTTCCAGATATGATATAGTCCGCGATCGCGCGCTCGATGTCGGGGTCGCCGCGGAACGCGAGACCCGCGCCTTGGCTCGGTGCCACCGAGACTATTGCCGCGATAAACAGGACAAACCACAGGAATCTCCGCATACGAGGCCTCCTTGCCTACAATTGAACTGTGCGCCGCATCTTCCTCAGCTCATTCTAATCACTCTGTCCATGGCGTCAATACGAACCGACCCAGTTGCGCGACGCACGGTGTGTGCGCTAATTTCAAGATTGAACAAGCTAAGCCACGCCTTTGAAAGGGGCAGACTCATGAAACGATTCGTCCTCACCATGCTGCTCGCAGCCGCCGCGTTTATGGCTGTTTCCGCCGAAACGGGCAAGAATTATCAAAAAATATTCCCTATCGATTCCGATGTGTATCAGGCGATCACTTCGCTCTACATCAGCCAGGGACTCGCGCTGCCGTCCACCACGGGGCCGTGGAGCGCGGATGAGCTACTCAAGATGCTCGATAAGATCGCTCTTTCGAAACTCTCTGGCGGCACGCTGGCAGCCTATGAGTATGCCCGCGCCGAGCTCACGCGCGAACTCAAGCCAGCCCAATTTGTGCTCAAGGTGAACCTGGAGGGGTACTACCACACGAACACCACTGACTTCACGAAGGAATCCCAGTGGGCCCGGGGCTTCAACGAGCGCAATCCGCTCCTCGATCTCGTGCTCGAAACCGCGCCAGGTCAGCACTTCTATGGTTACTCCTCATTCTCGCTCGGAAACAATAAATATACAGGCTGGTCGAGCGCGGAAGGGCCAACGTCGACGCTCTTTGGGCAGTACGCGTTTACCACCAATGTGTGGATGATTCCGCCCTCGGTGCAGAACGATCTCGATTTCAGTTTTCCCTACAGAGCTTTCGGCGCTTTTGGCGGCGATGGATGGAGCGTCGAGTTCGGACGTGAGCAGCTCTCGTGGGGCCCTGGAGAGTCAGGCAATTTCATGATCGGCGACCAGCTCCTCTACCACAACATGGGCCGCGTCACGACCTACAGCAAGAACTTCAAGTACACGCTGCTGACGTCCTTCTTTCCCTATCCAGGCAACTATTACCCTGTGACCGACTCAAGCGGCAACTTTGTCGGTACTCATCGGTCTCAAGCGAATGTCATTTCAGGTCTCAAGATGTTTCTCGCCCACAGGCTTGAGTTCGACATGTTCAAGAGCAAAGTGAGCTTCGCGGTTACCGAAGGCATCATGTACCAGTCGGCGGACAACACGATCGACCTGAGCATTCTCAGTCCGACGGCGATTTTCCATAATTACTACATAAGGTCGAACGCCAACTCTCTTCTCACGGGCGAACTCACCTTCTCTCCAGTCTCCTTCGTCAATCTCTACGGCCAGGTGGTGGTCGACGAGTTCGCGCTTCCCGGAGAAGGAACGCCCGGTGTCGATCCTGGCGCTCTTCCGAATGGTTTTGGGTATATGGCTGGCGTAAAGGGGCGGTATCCGCTCGGCAAGGGCATAGTCTCAGGATCCTTCGAGTGGGCGAAGACCGACCCCTACCTCTATCTGCGGGATAATGGAAATTACAGCGCCTCGATCACCGATACGAACGATCTCAATTTCGTCGTGGCGACACGGCTTTTCTCCAACGGTCTCGGAGGACTCTCCTACGATGAGCAGTTCCTGGGATATCATTACGGCGGCGACGCGATCGTCTTCAACGGCGGACTCGGCTACAAGCAGTTCGGCAGGTGGTATCTCTCCGCCAACGTGCTCTACATGATCCACGGCACCCACGACAAGTGGACGTTGTGGTCGAGAGTGGACCCGAGCACCGGCGGCTCGTACCCCCCGAATGTCGAAACTCCCACCACGAGCCATGATACCGCCAACTTCGGCGACATCAACGCGAATCTACGCGATTCCGTGACGAAGACCACTATCGTGGGCATCAAGGGAGGATGCACTGTGTTGAAAAACCTCGATGTCTACGCGGAGGGCGATTTCATCTATATCCAGAATCCGGGCAATATCAGCACGAATCCGCCGATCAGCGACTTCCAACTGACCACGGGCGTTTCCTACTCGCTGTAACGCCGCGGCCGCACGAGTCGCTCGTGTGCATTTTATCGATGCTGCCACATACCGCTGGTTTCTTCGATATCTGCTGCGCCGCGGAACATCCAAGATGGCGATACGCTGCATTCTATATGAATTTAATCAACTATGTATCGTCTGTATAATGATTTCTTACAACGTTACATAATGATTTTCTATTGACAGAAACCCTCTCTTTGTCCAAAATGCTAAAAATAATATGAGCAGAGAACGATGTTTTGAAGATGAGAACCGAATCGTCGACGCGGCGATCGCGCTCATCTGCGAGACCGGGTATGAGCATTTTTCAACGAGGCACCTCGCCTCCCGCCTGGGCATCTCCCCGATGACTCTCTACAATTACTTTTCCAACAAAGAAGAGATTGTCAAAGTCACTATCGCGGCAGCCCACGAGAAAGTGCTGCGCTTTCTCCAGGGTCAGCTCAAACCGCACTTTGAATCGACCTCCGAGAATCCGCTTCGCGGCTACTTGGAGATGGGAAGAGTGCTTCTCAGCTATTCGAAGCGTTGCCCAAAAATGTACGCGCTCGTGTTCATCATGAATTCGGAGCTGTCGATCGACGAATCAAAACTAGTCGAACTCTATACGTTCGGATACCGAAAGATAGAGGAGCGCGTCAAGGAGCGGAATGTCGCGGAAGAGCTTCACCAGCACATCAATCTGTTTGAAATTCTAGTTTCGGCTCTCGTGCGCAATATCCACAACAAGAATGGCCCGACCGACGAGGCTACGTTTGAGGCAAATCTGCAGATCGCCTATGAGAAGCTATTAAAACCATTTGAAACGTATATAATGTAGCCTCAGGATTGCCGATGATTTTTATCAACCGAGGCCACCAGAGTGTACGGAGCGCGCTTTTCGAGCAAGTGTTTGTTCGCGCGAAGCTCAGCCACGGTCCGGACGCTCCTCCGCCTCGATTTTTCATGCGGCACTACACAAAAAGCCTGATTTCACCCACGCCTCCGCGCACCGTGCGCGCGCGGGTCGAGGTGAGAAGTATTAAAGTCGCCGGCAGGCAGGTACATGTCCTCATGCCCCGCGCGGGGGCGTGCACGCGCCTCGTGCTCTATCTCCATGGGGGATCCTATGTGACGACCTTCACTCGTCAGCACTGGAATTTTCTCGCGAAGCTCGCGGAAACAACCCAAACGTCGATTATCGCGCCTGAGTATCCCCTCGCGCCCGACCAGCGGTGGTCGGATGCCTACCGCATGCTCTTTGCGCTCTGGGATAGGCTGACTGCCAGCGTTGTATCCGTGAATGTGGGCTTGATGGGGGATTCGGCGGGCGGCGGTCTCGCGCTGGGGTTCGCTCAAGCGCTTCGGGATGCGCATAAACCAATGCCCGCCGCGGTTGTCCTGCTGAGTCCGTGGCTCGACGTGACGCTTGAAAATCCAGGAATCACCCACCTATCACCGCTCGATCCCTTCCTCAATGTGGAGGCGCTCAGGGCGGCGGGAAGGGCGTGGGCCGCAGGCTCAAATCCCCGGCGCCATGAGATCAGCCCCATTTATGGACGCATGAGCGATCTTCCCCCGCTGAGCCTCTTTATCGGCACCAAAGATATCCTGCTCGCGGATTGCCGGAAATTGTGGAACATCTGCGCGGCAACGGGGACTCATCTCGATTATTATGAGTATGAGCACATGATGCATGTGTGGATGTTGATGCCCATCCGAGAGTCGGGTTACGCGGTGGAACAGATCGCGGGGATACTCGCCACACAGACACCCTGCGCCGATCGTGACCAACTGAACACGCTTTTCGAGGAGGCAGGAGCATGAGTCGATTGAATTTTCGAGCGATCGCGTTTCGAAAGACCGCATTCGCGGCGATGCTGGCAAGCTGTTTCTTCATCGCGGCAGGTTCCGCGTGGGGGCAGACGCCGCTCAAGCGGACGGTTCAAGTGCAGGGGCAGGCTCGGATGTCAGTCGAGCCGGATGTGGCGTATCTGAGCCTTGGCGTTGAAACGCAGGGAGACACCGCGGCGAAGGCGCAGGCGCAGCTTGCCGATCGCGCCGCGAAAGTTTTGTCGGCGCTGACGCAGGCGGGGCTGGATCGCACGAAGATCAAGACGAGTTCGTACGAGGTATCGCCTGTCTACAGCTCGAAGCCGGACAAGCAAAACGTAATCGTCGGATATCGGGCGGAAACCACGCTCACCGCGGAAATTTCCAACCTGCCGTCGGTAGCGAGCCTTGTCGACGCGGCGATGGCCGCCGGTTCGAACGCGGTTCGCTCCATATCTTACGAGCGTGCCGACATGGAGAGCTTCAAGGAGAGGCTCATTCGCGATGCCTGCGCGGATGCCGCAAGGAAGGCGCGCGCCGCGGCGGAAGCGCTCGGCGTGAAGCTTGGGGCACCTGTCACGGTCGATGTGCAGGACTCGTTCGCGGCGCGCGAGAGCGGCGCCCTCATGATGGTGAAGGCGGCGGCGAGCCCGGACTTCCTGAGCCCCGGTGAACTCGAGATCAGTGTTTCAGTGCGGGTGGAATTCGAACTGCTCGCGAATTGACCGCGAATCGCGCGATGTACCGGGATGCCGCTTCTGGGTTGTACGCCGGCGCGCCGTAGCCGTGGTGCCGCGCTGGTGCGCGGCACCCTTATCCCTCGATTGACATAAAAACACCTTCGTGTCTCTACTCTGGCCATGCGACACAGCATCGGCGTCATGGATAGCGGTATGGGCGGACTCACGGTAGTTCAAGGAATCTACGCGCTTGGGGCGCCCGTGGATATCATCTATGTGGGAGATAACGCGAACGTGCCGTACGGTAACCGTTCGCTCGATGAAATTGTTGAACTTTCGGCGCGCATGCTGCGGGAGCTCGAATCAAAAGGCGT
>JAKALZ010000123.1 GCA_021813065.1 bacterium | reverse complement strand
TTCTCAATAGTGTGAGAATCGCGGATCGCTGCGCCCTCGCGCGCGCCGACACGCATTCGGGCGAAACCTCACGCTCGTATGGATCGCACCCTCTCGAAGATGATTTTTCTGTGTACGAACACCTCAAGAAGCCAGTACCGATTTCGCTCCGCGATATCCAGCGCGCACTGACGGACGAAGGATTTACCGCAAAAGCATTCCTCGTGCGGCCCTCGACACTCGCTGACCTCGTCGCACGTTCCCCTCTTCCCCTTGTGCTGCATCTCGAACACGAATTTCAACACTTCATCCTCGCACTCGACGCGAACGCGCGCTCCTTTCTCGTTTTCGACCCAGCGCGCGGACTCGCCGCGTGGACGCGCGGGGATATCGAATCGAGCGCATCGGGCTATTGCCTCGCGCTTGCCGCGACAAAAAACGACCCATCAGGGGCGGGAATGCGGATTTTGAGGGATATGGCGTGGAGTATGGTCGATTTAGAAACAGGAGAGCACGAACGCCCCGATGAGCACCTCAATATCGAAGAGCTCGCGGTGTTCGGGGATGCTCTCGATATTTCTCAGCTGCAAATCTATCTCGCCAATGAACCAGAAGAAGAGGCCGAATTTGGGATCGATGCGGAAAGCGTACTCGAGAAAATCGTTCGCTTTTCCAAGAGGACCAAAGAGCAATGAAGGGATCTGCCGCGATATCCTCACGAAGTTGCGGAAGGCTGAGACAAGGCGACCATCGCGGTACTCTTCCACGAAGCGCGCGAGATCGCCAAGCAACTCTTCCTGATTGAGATTTTCGGTGCCATCAGCCCAGGTCTTGTTGATGAGGAGTGTCATGTTCTCGCGGAAAATGCGTAGGAGGTGGAAGACGCGGATGAGGCGCTGATCCTCGGTGCACTCGATGTAAAAACTGAATTCCCCAGGGTTTCCAAGAAGATTGGCGATCGCGATGGCGGATTTTGCGCGCTCTTGTCCGGTCGACCTCGTCATCGTGTCGAAGAGCTCGAACACTTTTTTCTCGGATTCAGTCACGAGAGCGTCTACTCTGGCAGTATCGACAAAATCCATGGTGATACCATGACGAAAAGGGGAAAAATGGTCAAGTGGGGATGAACACACGCGCGCGTACCGGTGCCTGTTGCGCGCGGAGCTCGGATATTTCATACTTTCCGCATGACAAACGATATAAGAATCTACCGTGAAGTGCGCGTGGGTGAAGGTTTCATTCCCTCGCGCTTCCTCCAGCCAGGCGAAAATGAGTATCGAATACGCGATGAACAGCTTCGCGGTCTCGGCAAAGAACCCGCCGCGTTCCGACCGCTCAGCGCGCGCGAGCTCGAAGTGCTCGTGCGCAACAACAACACCTGCAACGACTGGACGCAGTTCCTCGTAATGGATCCATTCTGCCCAGAATTGCTGCGCAACAACAGCTTTTTTGGCTTGATACGCATATCGAGGCTCGAGCACATTACCCTCGAACACCACGATATATCCGCCGAAGTGGGCATCGTCAATTCGCAGCTCATCGCCTGCGATATCGGCGACAACTGCATAATCTCCAACTGCGCCTATCTGTCGCACTATATCATCGACGATCACTGTGTGCTGATCAACAATGCGGAGATTCAGGTCTCCAACCACGCCAAATTCGGCAACGGCATCGTGATGGAGAGCGAAGATGAGGAGGTGCGCATCACTCTCGATGTGATGAATGAGAATGGCGGGCGCGCGATTTTTCCCTTTGATGGGATACTCCCCGGCGACGCGTGGCTCTGGGCGAAATTTCGGGACCGCAAAGCTCTCATGGAGCGCTTTGCCGAAATGACGAATACTCGATTTGACCGACGCCTCGGTCGCTATGGGGTGATCGGGCGAGACAGCGTGCTTAAGCACAACCGCATCATCAAGGATACCTACATTGGCGAAAGCGCGTACATCAAGGGTTCGAACAAGCTTAAAAATCTTACCATCAATTCGAGCGCGCAAGCCACGACGCAGATCGGCGAAGGAGTCGAACTCGTCAATGGCATTCTCGGTTTCGGATGCCGCGTTTTTTACGGCTGCAAAGCGGTGCGCTTTGTGATGTGCGACAATTCCGCGCTCAAATATGGCGCACGGCTCATCCACTCCGTGCTCGGCGAGAACAGCACGGTCTCGTGTTGCGAGATCCTCAACAATCTCATTTTCCCCTCCCACGAACAGCACCACAACACGAGCTTCCTGATCGCGAGCCTTATCAAGGGACAGTCGAACCTGGCGGCCGGCGCGACCATTGGATCGAACCACAACTCGCGCGCGCCGGATGGAGAGATCGAGGCTGGACGCGGGTTCTGGCCTGGGCTCTGCACTTCAGTCAAGCACTCTTCACGCTTCGCGTCGTTCTGTTTGCTCTCGAAGGGCGACTACAAGCACGAACTCGACATCCAGTTTCCTTTCTGCCTCGTCGATAACGATGAAACCGAAGGACGACTGGTGCTCGCGCCTGCATGGTGGTGGCACTCGAACGCGTACGCCCTCATGCGCAACGAGAAAAAGTTCAAGGAGCGTGACAAACGCAGGAACCTGGAGATCAGCTATATCTATTCGCCTTTCGCGCCGGATACCGCTTCGGAAATACTCCAAGGTTTGGCGATTCTCGAGCGCGCGGTGGGCGCGGCGGCTGTCGAGGACTTAGATGAAAATGAAAACACCCGAAGCGTGTTCGGCGATCGTGTCTTTGAGCTCATCCGAGAAGCGAGAGCCGCATCCGCATTTCCAACTTCCAGCGGAGGATACCAAGAAGCGCATCGCCTGACGCTCAGAAAGGTTGGCGCGTGGATTCTTGCCACCACCGCTGATCCCCTCCCCTTCGAGGTGCGCGTCGAGGGATTCGAAAACTCGGCACGGCCTCAGATCGTGCTCAAACCTTGTCGAGCGTGGCGGTCGTACCGCGAAATGCTCCTCTGGTTCGCGGTTCGGCAGCTTCTGCCTGAACTTGGGCGCAAGCTCGCGGAAAAGGGGAAGCGCGCTGATGCGGCTCACGCTGGCACGCGTCAAATGAAAGCAAACGGCGCGGTTTCGTGGCAGTCTATAGCATCTTCTAAAGTGACTTCGCACGTCGCGCTCCACATGCGCTGGGAGAATCTCGGCGGTTTTCTTGTCGAAACCTCAAAACTTGAGCGGCTCATTTCACGAGTCGAAGAGGGGCGCATTGAGAGCTGGGACGAACTGCACGACACTTACCGCGAACTCGCCTCAGAGTATGGTCGCGACGCTTCCGCGTACGCGTGGAGTATCTTGAGATATCTCGCGCTCTTTCCGGAAGCCACGCGCGTGCACGAGGGCGTGGGAGCGGGCAGGAGAACAGAGACGGACATCGGTATAGGCACAGTCGCGGAGAAGAGAGCGACCTCAAACGAAGCGCTCGAAGCGTATGCAGCTTTCGAAAACGGCTCAGGCAATCGCGGCGATCAAGGCGCCGCCTTGCCAGCGCTCAGCGAATCTGATCTCGCAGGCTTCCTCGAGCGAGCGAAGAGTCTGTCAATCGAGATTACGCAGCGCGTTTTTTCCTCACGCGCGAAAGATCTCTCGAATCCGTTCCGAAAGGCAACCTTCCGCAATGAAGCTGAGCAGCTCGCCGTATGTGGACGTGTCGAAGACAATAACGCTATCCAATCGGTGCGTCGAGAGATGGAAGAAATGAGAGCCGAGATAGACCGGCTGCTTTCCACGCTAGGGGCGACCGAGTAGACGATCGAGAAGCCTCTCGTCCACCAGCGTCGGCATGGTGATGGCGCCGAAGTCGCCGCGCTCGCGGTTGAACTCTTCCGAAACCTCCATCGCGTGCGGGTTGCGCGCCCAGGAGCGGCGCGCGACTCCGCCCATTACGTCCCAACTCAGCGCCATCCGGATGACGCGATCGACTTTTTCGGAACCGTCCAGCACGAGTCCAAAGCCGCCATTGATCGCTTTGCCGATACCAACTCCGCCCCCATTGTGCAGCGCCACGAGGCTCATGCCCCGGGCCGCGTTCCCCGCGAAACATTGAATCGCCATGTCAGCCATCACGTTGGAGCCGTCTTTGATGTTGCTCGTTTCGCGGAAGGGGCTGTCAGTGCCGCCAGTGTCGTGGTGGTCCCTGCCGAGCATCACGGGGCCGATATCACCATTCCGCACCATTTCGTTGAAGCGGAGCGCGATCTTCATCCGGCTGAAGGCGTCTTGGTAGAGAATCCTCGCCTGCGTGCCCACCACGAGCTTGTGCTTCTCAGCGTCGCGGATCCAGATGTAGTTGTCGCGATCTTGGCCGCGCCGCTCCGGATCGATGCAGTCCATCGCCGCACGATCGGTCTTGCGAAGATCTTCGTTTTTCCCTGAAAGGCAGACCCAGCGGAAAGGCCCGTAGCCATAGTCGAAGAGTTCTGGCCCAAGGATATCCTCAACATAGCTCGGCAGGGTGAAGCCATCCTTTTCGTCGATGCCGTTTTTGGAAATTTCCTTAACGCCCGCGTCGAATACCGCTTTGAGGAAAGAGTTGCCATAGTCGAAGAAGTAGGTTCCACGCCGCGCGAGAGTCATGATCGCGTCGTAGTGGCGTCGGAGCGACGCGTCGACCAGCGCGCGGAAGCGATCTCTGTCTTCCGCGAGGAGGCGTGTGCGTTCTTCGAAACTGATGCCGACCGGGCAGTACCCGCCGTCGTAGGGCACGTGGCAGCTCGTCTGATCCGAAAGGAGATCGACCTGCGTATTCCGCGCGCCGAGATGCTCGAGAAGATCGACGATATTGCCGTGGTAGGCCACCGCGATCGCGTCTCCCCGATCGCGCGCTGCCACGGCGAGACGCGTGGCGTCGGCGAGAGAATCCGTCTCGCGGGACACCCAGCCTTGGCTGAGTCGTGTCGCGATGCGCGAGTGGTCGACTTCGGCGATGATCGAGGCGGCGCCCGCGATAACCGCCGCTTTTCCCTGAGCCCCCGACATTCCGCCAAGCCCCGAGGAAACGAAGAGTTTCCCTGCCAAATTCGCATCGTGCGGCAAACCGAGCTTGAGCCGCCCCGCGTTAAGAAGCGTGTTGTAGGTTCCGTGAACGATGCCCTGCGGTCCGATATACATCCATCCGCCCGCGGTCATCTGCCCATAGTTCGCGACGCCCATCGCCGCGGCGATATTAAAATCTTTCAGCGTATCGAACATGCCCACCATGAGGCCATTCGTGATGACCACGCGAGGCGCGTAGGGATGGCTCGCGAAGATCCCGAGGGGGTGTCCCGACTCGATCACGAGCGTGCCGCGCTCGTCGAGCACTTCGAGATAGCGGCAGATGAGCCTGTACTGCATCCAATTCTGACAGACCTGTCCCGTCTCGCCGTAGGTAACCAGTTCGTAGGGATAGAGGGCGACTTCGAAATCGAGGTTGTTGTCGATCATCACGCGGAAAGCCTTGCCCTCGACGCAGCGGCCTGCATAGCTCTCGATCGGCGCGCCATGGAGCCTGCCTTGGGGACGGAAGCGATAGCCATAGATGCGTCCACGCTCGTGGAGCTCGCTCAAAAACTCGGGCGCGAGTTGCTCGTGCCAGCGGGCGGGTAGGTAGCGCAGCGCGTTCTTCAGCGCGAGACGCTCTTGCGCCTTTGAGAGCCGCGCCTCGCGACGCGGGGCTCTGCGGATGCTCGGTTCAAACACTGGATCAGGGGGTAGTTCATCGACATCCAATGAAACGATATAGGGATTGGCATTCATTCGGTGTGCCTCCAGAATTCGATCACTGTATCTTGAATTCTACCATGTATTTAGACAGGAAGGCATGTGGATAGGAAACCTCGAGGGGCTCCTCGTTGGAGAACGGTGTCGCGAGAAGTATGCTCGCCACTTTTTCACCCGCCCCCTTGTCGAAAATTATTTTTATATATAAATTAATCTATATAAGGAGTTTCACGTGACTGAAAACTTGACAAAAGCGACCTTCCTCGAGAAGGTGTTCAATTATGAAAACGAAAAAGAGTGGAAATACTCTGGCGAACTTCCGGCGATTATCGATTTTTGGGCGCCCTGGTGCGGACCGTGCCGCATGGTCGGGCCAGTTCTCGATAAGATTTCGGAAGAGTACTCAGGCAAACTCATCGTATACAAAGTGAACACCGATGAAGAGCAAGAACTCGCGGGTGCCTTTGGCATTCAGAGTATTCCTTCTATGCTTTTCATTCCTGTCAACGGACAGCCGCAGATGGCGGTCGGAGCCCTTCCCAAGGC
>JAKALZ010000122.1 GCA_021813065.1 bacterium | reverse complement strand
GGTGACGGTGGGCTAAAGAGGTATCTCGAACCAGCCGCTCATGGTGAAAACCCTGATTCGCGAGCTCAAGGCAGCTGGCGCCGAGCCCTTTATCATCCCCGCGATGGGGAGCCACGCGGGCGCGACCGCAGCGGGGCAGCGCGGTATGCTCGAGGGCATGGGCTTCACCGAAGAGGCGATGGGTGCGCCCATCCGCGCGACCATGGACACGGTTGTCATCGGGACCACCGCGAATGGGCTTCCCGTCAATATCGACCGCTACGCCTTCGAAGCCGATGGGATTGTTATCATCAATCGCGTCAAACCGCACGTCGCGTTCAGGGGGCCCTACGAGAGCGGTCTCATGAAAATGTTGGCCATAGGGCTTGGCAAGCAGCGTGGCGCGGATATCTGCCACGAGCTCGGCTTTGGAAAAATGGCGGAAAATATCCCCGCTATTGGCAAGGTCGTACTCGATTCCGGGCGCGTGCTCTTCGCGGTAGGCAGCGTCGAGAACGCGTACCATGAGACCTGCAAAATCGAGGTGCTCGCGCCGGATGAAGTCGCCACCGAAGAGCCAAAGCTCCAAGCCGAGGCTAAACGCCTCTCACCGAAACTCCACTTCGACGCCCTCGATGTTCTCATCATCGATGAGATTGGCAAGGATATCAGCGGCACCGGTTTCGACACCAACGTGGTTGGGCGCTATCATACGCCCTTTATCTCAGGCGGGCCATCCATCACCCGCGTCGCGGTGCTCGACATCACCGACGTGTCGCACGGCAACGGCAATGGTCTTGGAATCGTCGATTTCACGACGCGCCGCGCCTATGGCAAGTTCGACTTTGAAAACACGTATCCGAATTCGCTTACATCCACGGTGCCGATGAGCGTCAAGATTCCGATGGTACTCAAGAGCGACAAGCAAGCCATGCAGGCCGCTGTAAAGACCTGCAACATACTCGACAAATCGAAAGTCCGGTTCGTGCGGATAAAAAACACGGTGTCGCTGGGAGAGATTGAGGTGAGCGAGAGCCTCCTCGATGAGGTTCGGGCTAACCCTTACTTGGCTATTGTGCCAGGCTCAGAACCCAAGGCGTTCACATTCGATGAGGCGGGCAATCTGCTATGAGTGAAACTCGGCCGTTGAAGAGTGACGAAATCACTGCGGGTATGGATAAGTCGGCTAATCGTGCCCTCTTGTATCCCCTCGGCGTGCGGCGCGGCGATTTCGGGAAACCTTTCATCGCGGTCGTCAGCTCATTCAACGAGATTGTGCCGGGATGCATGCCGCTCCGCGCGCTCGCCGAAGAGGTTAAAACGGGCATCCGCGATGCCGGCGGGCTCCCTTTCGAGTTCAATACCATCGGCATGTGCGACGGCATCGCGCAGGGCACCGATGGAATGCGCTGGTCGCTCCCGAGCCGCGACATCATCGCGTACTCGGTGGAGATCATGCTGCAGGCGCACCGCTTCGATGGGGCTGTCTTTCTTCTCTCGTGCGATAAAATCACGCCTGGAATGATTATGGCGATGGCTCGAGTGAACATTCCGTCCATCGCGGTCGCGGTTGGCGCGATGGCGGATGGTGAATTCAAAGGTGAGAAAATCACGACATCGCTGATGCGCGAGTGCATAGGGCGCTGCCAAGCAGGCAAGATGACGCAGGAGGAACTTGCGGAAGTTGAGAGTCGCGCATGCCCATCCCTCGGAAGCTGCTCGATGCTCGGCACCGCGAACACCATGAACAGTATGGCGGAGGTACTTGGTCTGACCTTTCCTCGCTCCGCGACTATGCTCGCGGATACAAGGGAAAAATTCGCGGAGGCTCGCGCGGCGGGAACGCGCGCGGTCGAACTCGTGCGCGAAGATCTCAAACCGCGCGAACTTATCACGGAAAAAAGCCTCGGAGACGCGGTCAAAGTCTGTCTCGCCATCGGCGGTTCGACGAATTCAGTGCTGCATATTCCCGCGATCGCGGCGGCGGCGGGCAAAAAGATGGGTATTGAAGCCTTCGAGCGCTTCGGCAATCAGATTCCGATTATTCTAAAAATCAATCCTTCGAGCGCCTATACCATGACCGACTTTCACCATGCGGGAGGAATCCCTGCTGTGCTTCAGTCTTTGGGTGCGGCACTTTCCCTCGATCGACCCGCGGTGAATGGCGCTACAATGGCGGATTCAGCCGCGCACGCCGAGTGGACCGACCGAACGCTCATCAGACCCATAGATCAAGCGTACGCCTCCAAGGGGGGAATCACGATACTGCGAGGAAGCCTCGCTCCCGAGGGCGCCGTGGTAAAGGCATCGGCGGTTCCCGCCCGCATGCGGCAATTTGCGGGGGCCGCGAAGGTTTTCGACAGCATGGACGTCGCCATCGTCGCGTTGGAGGCAGGAGAGATCCCCTCTGGCTCAGTTATCGTTATCAGGTACGAGGGACCGGTAGGTGGTCCAGGCATGCGCGAGATGCAGCTTATCACCGCGATGTTGGCCGGAAGCGATCTCGCGGCATCGACAGCGTTGGTCACAGATGGCAGATTCTCGGGTTCAACGCGTGGCCCCTGTATCGGGCACGTGGCTCCCGAGGCGGCCAAGGGTGGTCCGATAGCGTTTGTTCAAGATGGCGATACCATCGTCATCGATCTCGAAAATGGGCGCCTTGAGCTGGAGGTATCGCCAGAAGAGCTTGCTCGACGAGCATCGCGATGGGTTGCCCCTCATCGCGAAATCGATGGCCTGCTGGGGCTCTATGCCTCTCTTTCACCTGACACATCGAAAGGGGCCCTATGGAACTGAATTCTTCCTGGATCGTCATTGCTGACGATTTTACCGGCGCCGCGGACTCGTCGGTGCAGTTCGCGACCGCGGACAAACCCGCGCGGCTTGTGCTCGATTGGCACAATAAGCGAGCGCTCGGCAATTCGATCGCGGCGCTCGTTGTAGATACAGATTCACGGTTTCTATCCTCACACAGCGCATATCAACGAGTGTACGACGCCACACTAGCGTTAAGCGGTGTGCGATCCGCGCGCTACTTCAAAAAAATCGACTCAACGCTTCGAGGAAATCCCGCGGATGAGATTGCCGCGGTCCTCGAAGCCGGTCAATTCAAGTTCGCGATTGTAACCCCTTCAATGCCGAAAAACGAGAGAATTGTCAGGGAGGGCATCTGCTATGTTCGTGGTGTTCCTCTCGCGTCCAGCTTTGCGGCCCGCGACCCCTTCACGCCGGTGACAACCTCTCGCGTGTCGAAAATATTCGAGCGAAGGTTCGGCAACAAGATTCGTGAACTTCCTCTTTCTGTGATCCACTCGGGCAGAGAAGCGCTCGAAAGAGAAGTCCGTGCCTCTCTCGCGAATGGCTCGCGACTGTTCATCGCGGATGCCGAGGTCATGGATGACCTCGAAACGATTACTTCTCTACGATCCATAGAGGGGGGGCTCTTTGCCGGGAGCGCGGGGCTCGCTGAGGCGCTCGCGGTGAAGCGCGGCGCATGGGAAGTGGCCGAGTCTGGTCCGCGCATGAAATTCGCCCCGGGCGAGATGCTCTTTGTCGTTGGTTCGATCACGGCTATGAGTATCGCGCAGGCGGATAAGCTTGCTGGCTCAGGTGTCGGAGAGTTGGTCGTGGACTGCGATGCGCTTCTCCATGATCCCGATGCGGAAGAGCGAAGGCTTGATCAGGTTCTGAATCAACAACCCGAGAATGTTCCCATTCTTATAAGGACTACTGCCCCGAATATTGACGACCTCAACGAAATTTCTCTCGGTACCGATGCTCGGATTAAGGAATTTGGAGCCTCGATTTCTCGATTTGTCGGCAATTTTACCTCTAAAGTTGTCCGGGCAAGGAAACCGAAGTTTCTCTTCGCGTCCGGAGGAGATACCGCGGCGCGAGTCGCCGGATCTCTCGGTGCGGCGAGCATCGACTTTACTCGAGAAATATTGCCGGGCATGCCGTTTGGCAGGTTTTATTCCGACTCAGCCCAGCAGGAGCTTCACTTTGTTTCGAAGGCGGGCGATTTCGGAAATTGCGATTCATTAGTCACCATACGCACCATGCTCACCCGCGAAGGATGAGATAAACTTGGCCAGCGTAAAAGCACACAGGAGTACACAGTATGAGCGAACGATTGCCGATCATTGGAATCTCCATGGGAGACCCGACCGGGATTGGCCCGGAAATCGCGGCCAAGGCCCTTGCGGATCCGTCCATATACGAGCGCTGCAGGCCCCTTGTTGTTGGCGATGCTTCCGCGATGCTCAAAGCCGCTGCAATTGCTCGCACACGTCTTAAAATCAACGCGATCCAAAAGGTCGCGCAGGCGAAGTTCAATTTTGGAACCATCGATGTGATCGATCTCAAGGATGTCGATGTCAGTCAGCTCGTGTATGGCAAGGTTTCCGCGATGGGCGGCAAAGCCGCGTTCGACGCGATCAAAAAAGTCATCGATCTCGCCCTCGCGGACGAAATCGACGCGACGGTGACAGGCCCGCTCAACAAAGAGGCGCTCAACCTGGCGGGGTACCACTACACGGGTCACACCGAGATCTACGCTGAATTCACCCACACAAAAGATTACACGATGATGCTCGTTTCCGGAAAACTCCGCGTCGTGCACGTCTCCACGCATGTCTCGCTGCGCCAGGCGTGCGACAATGTGAAGAAGGAGCGCGTGTACGCGGTCATCAAGCTCGCCGATCAGGCGATGAAAGATTTCGGCATCGAAAAGCCGCGCATCGGGGTGGCTGGCCTCAATCCGCATGCGAGCGACGGAGGGCTCTTCGGTTTCGAAGAGTCCAAGGAGATCATCCCCGCGATCGAGAAAGCGAGGGCTGAAGGGCTCACCGTCGACGGTCCAGTGCCGCCCGATACACTCTTCTCGAAGGCGCTCGGCGGCCAGTACGACATCGTCGTCGCGATGTACCATGACCAGGGGCATATCCCCCTCAAGGTCGTCGGCTTCACGTGGAACGAGGCTGAGAAGCGCTGGAATTCGGTGAGCGGCGTCAACATCACGCTCGGGCTGCCCATTATTCGCACCTCGGTCGATCACGGTACCGCCTTCGGCAAGGCCGGGAAGGGCACCGCCACAGAGGAGAGTCTCGTCAACGCGATCGACTACGCGATCCAGTTCGCGAAGCAGCGCCTCATTCGAAAAGGGAAATCCGCATGAGCGAATCCGCCAGCGGCGCGCGCGCGCCGAGATACATCAAGGTCAATCCGCGCGACAATGTCGCGATTGTCGTGAATGATGGTGGACTTTCAGCAGGCGCTGTGTTCCCCGATGGGCTCACGCTGGCCGAGGATGTGCCGCAGGGCCACAAGGTAGCGCTCAGCGATATCGCGGAGAGTGCGGCGATCTATCGTTATGGCCAGGTAATCGGTATCGCCGCGCGCCCAATCATGCGCGGCGCTTGGGTAGAAGAGTCATCGGTGCTGCTCCCCAAAGCCCCGGACCTCGACCATCTCCCCATCGCTACACAGAAGGCTGTGCCAGTTCAAAAACTCGAGGGCCTCTCCTTCGAAGGATATCGGAATCCCGACGGCAGCGTTGGCTCAAAGAACCTTTTAGGCCTCATGCCGAGCGTTCAGTGTTCCGCGGGCGTGATGGACTACGCGGTTGAGCGCATCCGAAAGGAGCTTCTCCCCAAGTATCCCCACGTCGAGGGCGTTGTCGCGCTCGACCATGACTACGGATGCGGGGTTGCGATCAAGGCGCCTGGTGCCGAAGTCCCTATCCGGACACTCAAGAACCTCGCCGCGCACCCGAATTTCGGCGGCCAAACGCTCATCGTCTCGCTTGGCTGCGAGATGCTTGTTCCTGAGTGGATCGCGCCCGCCGCTGACATCATGAAGCTTCAGGACGAAAAGGGTTTCAAGGCGATGATTTCGCGCATCATGGCGATGGCCAAGGAGCGCCTCGAAGTGCTTGAGAAACGGCGCCGCGAGCCCTGTCCGCTCTCGGACCTCGTCGTGGGCGTGCAGTGCGGCGGCTCCGACGCATTTTCGGGCGTCACCGCCAACCCCGCCATCGGGTACGCGGCGGACCTCCTCGTCAGGGCTGGCGCCACGGTCATGTTCTCGGAAGTCACGGAGGTGCGCGACGCCATCCATCTCCTGACGCCGCGCGCCGCGACCCCGGAAGTCGGCGCGGCCCTCGTACGCGAAATGAAGTGGTACGACGACTACCTGGCGCGCGGCTCCGCCGACCGCAGCGCCAATCCCGCCCCCGGCAACCGGAAGGGCGGCATCGCCAA
>JAKALZ010000121.1 GCA_021813065.1 bacterium | reverse complement strand
CTCGTAGGCCGACCAGTTCACGGGGACGCCGAGGTCGTAGCCATATTTGGCCTTGAACTGAGCCTGGTAGGTCTTGTTCTCAATGAGATCCTTGCGGGTCATCCATACGTAGAGGTTGCCGTTGATGGGAAGGCCGATGAGCTTGCCATCCCACTGGGCGACGTCGAGCATTGCGGGAGTAACCGTGTTCGGATCGACTTTCTTGAAGACTTTGCCAGGGCCCCACTGATCGTAGGAGAGCATGAGCGGCGCGAAGAGAGGAATATTTCCCTCATCGACGCACACCAGATCATAGTCCGTGTGGTCCTTGGTGACGCTCACCGAAGTCTTGGTAAAGACCTGCGGCGGCTGGAGAATTTCGAAATTTACTTTAATGCCAGTGGCTTTTTCGAATTCCGGAATTCTTTCCATGAGTGTGCGCGGATAGGCATCATCCCAGAACAACACGTTGATGGTCTGGGCGGAAACCATAGAGGCAAATGCGATCGCAAGTGCCAATAGTATCAATGCCTTTTTCATCGAGGCCTCCTTAAGGGTTTTTATTTTCCCTCTGAAAGTAAATCACGAGGACGGCGCGCTGTCAAGGAAGAATTTGCAATTTTCATAATGACGAAGCGATATCTTTCGTATATGATCGATTTATGACCGTAACGACATCGATCAACATCGACAGCCTCAAATTCATCGCGATGGATATGGATGGCACCATCCTCGACGAGGGCTACCAGCTCTCACCGAGGGTTTTTTTGACGCTAAACGCACTGCAAGGTCAGGGGAAAAGGCTTATTATTGCGACTGGAAGAATCTACAGCTCTTCGCGCGGTTTCCTTCAAGGAGCCTTCGAGCCAGATGCGTTCGTCTGTACAAACGGTGCCGATATCTATGGCCCCGATGGCACACACATCGTCTCGCACCATATACCAGGTACCGCGCTGCCGGCGCTCATCGCATCGGGCCGCAAGCACAGCGCCCTTCTCTGCTGCTACATTGGCGAAGATTGGATCTACGAAAAACCTTCGCCAATGGTAGAGTTCTATGAGAAGCGTTCAGGAGTCAAAGGCCTGCGCCGCGATTTCGATACGCTCGCGGGCGAGGATATCCTCAAATTTCTTGCGGTCGGACCTCGCGAAGAGCTTCTCGAAATGCGCGAGGAAATCACACAGGGCGCGCCGGGGCTTCTTGAAACAGTCTTTTCTCACGACAACATGCTCGAGATCATGGCGAAGGGCGTCAGTAAGCGCAATGGACTCGAGGAGTGCCTCGGGTACTTTGGCGGCACGCTCGGCGAAACAGTCGCCTTTGGAGACGCGGAGAATGATGTGGAGATGCTAAAGGCGGTGGGAGTCGGTGTCGCGATGGGCAACGCGCACCCTTCGATTCAAGCCGAGGTCGAGCACCTCGCCCCCTCGGTCGACGAGGATGGTGTCGCGCGCTTTCTTGAAGAGTTGTTCGGACTCTGACATCCTCAAGATAGCGTGAGTGTGGCGCTGGTACACGCCACGCACGGCCAGCGCAAGGCGCCAGCACGGTGGCGGAGTTGCGCGGCGCGTGTCGTGGCAGCGCAATGCGTCCTTGACGGTGGCGGAAGCGCTGGCTAAAATCGTGATTCGAAGCGCCGGGGTGGTGGAATTGGTAGACACCAGGGACTTAAAATCCCTTGCCGCGCAAGCGGCGTGCGGGTTCGATGCCCGTCTCCGGCAAAAAATATCCTTTGCGTAACCGAGCCGCGCGAAGCAGGTGAGCGGTCGCGATACGCGGAGCACTGCCGATATCGCGCCTCACGCGCGCAGACGCGCCAACAGTGACGCGAAGCATCGATCGAGCTCTTCATCCGCGTCGCGCCAACGCTTCGCCCTTGCGTTGAGTTCGCCATCGATTGTCCGAAGTTCGCGCTCCGCCGCGAGATAGACTTCGCGCATGCCGTCGGACGCGGGCCCTCCGCAGGTAGCGCGCACGCGCACAAACGTCTCCGGCGAGAGCAATCCCTCGATTTCTTGGTCAGAAATATTCAGTTCTTGCCCGGTTTCTCGGAGAAACGCTTGCCTCAGGGACTTCAGCTCGTAGCCAGCCGAAACGAATTCAGAGCAAATTCTGTGCGCCACTCGAAAGCCAATTCCGAACATGCGCACCAATGAATCGGCGAGCTCGGTGGTGGTCACTCCAAATTGCGCACAGATCTCTCTCGCGCGGGAAGTGTCGGCGATCATCTTCGTGGTCGCCTCCTCCAGAAGCTCGAGGACTGAGGAACTCTCCCCAATCGTCTCCAGAAACTTCGAAATGATGAGATCGGCGTCCTCGTTGACATCCTGGTAGGGCACATTTCTGAACGCGTTGACAACGCTCTCGCTCGCTCCCGCGACCATTTCGGCTTGAATGCGGATATGTTCGAGAATCACGGGATTGCGCTTCTGCGGCATGATCGACGAGATCTGCACGAGCTCATCGGGAAAGCGGTAGAGCCCCACTTCCGACGAGGCTTTGTGCAGGAGATCGGCAGTGAACCGTCCCACGTCGATCATCAGGCCCTGCAGCGAGCGGGCACAGGACACGAGCCAGTGGGATGTCGAAATCGCCTGATATGTATTGATGATATAGTTTTCGAACCCGAGGAGATGGGATACGCGCGCGCGGTCGATGGGAAAACCCGTGCCCGTGATCGCGCAGGCTCCCATGGTTGACCTGTCCGCATCGCTCAGCGCGCGGAGCATGCGCTCCGCATCCTCGAGCAGATCCATCAGAAAGGCCGAGAGGTAGTGCGCGGTTGTTGAGGGGTTCGCGGGTTGTCCGTGGGTAAAGAGCACGGTGAGCTCCGCATTCCCGACCTCGCAGCGAGTCTTCATCGCGCGAAGAAGGCCGCCCAGCTTCTCGATGAGCCTATAAAAACGCTCACGCAGCACCAGACGAAACACCGTGGTGTCCATATCGTTGCGGCTTCGCGCGGTATGGAGCCAGGCAGCCTCCTCGTCTCCCTCCGTTTCGCCGAGCGCCTGCTCGAAAAGAAAGTAGAGGTCCTCGACGCCCTGGGGAATCCGCGCCGGTGGAACAAACCCCTGCTCCAGCCGCGCGATGCCTCGCGCGATACGCGCGGCGACCGATTCCTCAACGATGCGCGTCTCGTCGAGCATGCAGAGGTGAGCCTTATGGACTCGCAGAGAGGCTTCTCCAAAGTGCGTCTTCCAATTCTGAAACGCGGGGTCGAGCACGCGGTCGATATACACCCGCGAAAACTGTTTGGGCGCCATGCGCGTGTCCTTCGGTTTTATTCCAGCTTGAGCAGCTGGGCGATGTTTCGATAGAGAACCATATCCTTCTCAGCCTCGCTGTAGCCCACATCGGACATGGCTCTATTTTGGCCCTTAAGGTAATCCAGGGTAAAACCTCGCGGGAACCAGGAAGAGTCGGTGCCGAAGATGATACGTGACGCGCCGATCGTCTCGCGGAATTTTCTGAAGAGCGACTCAAGGGTCACTTCGTAGGGCACCCAGCGCATCCACTGGTTTGAACCTGAGGTGTCGATATAGACATTCGGGCATGCCCAGCAGAGATTCAGCGTTTCAAAGAGATAGCCTGTGCCGAAGTGCGGCACGATGAAGGGCACATCGGGGAATCGCTTCGCGGCGTCGTGGATGGCGAGTGGATTCATGTTGATGTGCGATGCGATGCCTCCCGCGGCGCCCATGATGCCAAAGTGTATGAGAACGGGGACTTCATGCGCCTGCGCGACTTCCCAGATCGGATCGAAACGGTGGTCGGAGAGCGGGGCGTCGACGCGCGGACCGAGCATCTTGTAGCCTCGAAGCCCTTGCTCCGAGATGCCCTTCTCGAGTCGATCGGCGGCGTCGGGTAGAAGCGGATCGTGGTGGGCATACGCAAAAAAGTGCTCTGGATGCCGCCCTACCACCTCTGAGGCGAATTGATTCGAGCCTGCCGTTACGAACACGACTCCTTTAAGGAAATCGTAACGCTCGCACTCTTCCTGCCAGCGCCGCTCGCCCTCGGCGGGAGAGACTTCTTCGGCCTCGGGGAATTGCCACGCGGACTCCCAGCGAGCTTTTTCGTTCTCGAGCCAACGCTCGTGTTTTTTGAGGGGGGGCGCGACGGCGTTTCCTTCGCGCGGTGCTGTGGTTCCATGCGAGAGGCCCGCACCGCCCCCCCGGCGAGCGCCCGAACCCCGGACGCGGCCGGACGTGTAGCCGACACCCTTCGCGCCGGCGGCAGCATTGGCGTTGGAAGTGGCATCGGCGCTGGCGGCCACTCCGCCATCGTCGATGATTTTACTCGCCGGAAAATGAACATGAGAATCAATTACGCGCATAGGTTCTCCCTTGCAGTTTTCTCGATTATCCCTTGAGGCCTGTCATGGCGATACCCTTGACGATCTGCTTCTGGAACACGAGAAATACGACAATGAGCGGCGCCATGGCCACCGCCGCGCCGGTCATGATGTAGTGCCAGTCGCTGCCCGCCTCGCCCGAGAAATTCGCGAGCCCCACCGGCAGCGTGAACATCGCCGGCTTCGACGCCGCGATGAGCGGCCAGAGAAAAGCGTTCCAGTTCCCTATAAAATTGAAGATCGCAAGCGTCGCAAGCGCGGGCGCCACAAGCGGCATCACGACAGTGATGAAGATTCGAAGTTCTCCGAGCCCATCGACGCGCGCCGCGTCTATCAGATCATCAGGAATGGTCGACATGAACTGGCGCATCAGAAACACGCCGAACGCGCTGATCATGCCGGGAAACATGATCGCCCAGTAGGTGTTGACCCACTTCATCGCGCGGATCATCGCGTACCAGGGGATCACGAGCATCTCGGTGGGAATCATCAGCGTGCTTATTATAAGAAGGAAAATTATTCTCTTGCCAGGAAAGCGGAATTTCGCGAGCGTGTACCCGACGAGCGAATCGAAAAAGAGCACCGAGGCTGTTGTGCAGACCGCCACAATGAGCGAATTGAGAAACCAGTGCGGAAATCTCGTGCTCGTCGAGAAGAGAATATAGCGATAATTGTCGAGCGTCGGCCTTTCGGGGAAGAGCTTTAACTGATAAATCTGCGTAACATCCTTGAGGCTCGATGAGATCATCCACACAAAGGGAAAGAGCATGATGACCGCGAGAAGCGAAAGAACAATATAGGCAGGAAGCGCTCGCGCCCACCTGCGCGCTCTGTGGTGCGCCTTCATCAGTAGTTCACCCTCTTATCAAAGAATCGAATCTGCAGAATTGTCACCACCATAATAATCGCAAAAAGCACGGCGCTCGCGCTCGCTGCCCGCGCCATCTCAAAATTGGTGAATGCCTTTTGATAGATGTAAAGCGCGGCCGATTTCGTCGAGTTGAGCGGACCGCCTGTCGCCTGCATCGACATGTTGTAAACCTGCGTGAATATGCGAAGGAACTGAATGCCTTCCATTACCATGAGAAAAAACGTGATAGGCATGAGAAGCGGAAGCGTGACACGCCGAAGCACCTGCCGATCGCTTGCGCCGTCAATTTTCGCGGCCTCGGATATTTCCTTGGGAATGGTCTGAAGCCCCGCGAGAAAAATGATCGTGCAGTAGCCCATCTCGACCCAGACATTCACCGCGAGAATCGAGGGGAGCGCCTGTGTCGGACTGTTGAGGAACTCGCCCGCAGGAAGACCGAGCGCGCCGAGAACACCGTCGATGATGCCAAGAGGGGGCGGTTGGTACATCCAGCGCCACACCCAGCTCACCGCGACCACAGGCGTGATGTAAGGGAGCACATAGATGAGCCTGTAGATGCCCTTTCCTTTTGGAATCGAATCCAGAAGGAGCGCGATGCCCAAGCTCAGCAGAATAACGATGGGCGCGCCGAATACCGCGTAGCGCGCCGTATTGCTGAGCGATTGCAGGAATACCGGGTCGGCGAAGAGCACCTCGTAGTTCTTGAAACCGATAAACTTCACCGTCCGACGAAGCAGGCCCCAATTGGTAAAGCTCATCGCGAGCATATACAGCATGGGGCCCAAGCGGACGCAGAGAAAGAATACGAGAGGAAGCGCGAGAAAAAGATACGCGGTAACTGCCCGCTTTGTCGACAATTTCATGCTTCCGCGCCTCCCCTCTCTCCTAAAAATCGTTCCCAGAATGTTCAATTATTCCAGAAATCGTCGATAAGGGTCTGCTCTTTCTTGGCGGCATTCTTGAGGGCTGTCGCAGGATCGGTGTTCTTGAGAATCACCTCGTCGACCGCATCCACGAGAATCTGACGTTGTCCCGCCTCATCGAC
>JAKALZ010000120.1 GCA_021813065.1 bacterium | reverse complement strand
CCGCTACCGCGACGACACCTACCGCGAGGCAAGCTACAAGCCCTACATCATCGCGGCCATGATGCTGCTCGGCAAGTTCGACCGTCCGGCCGACCTCCTCGACCGTCTCGCGGCGCGCGCGACCCCGCGCGTGTTCTGACGGCACACGGATCCCTGTACCGAAAAAATCATAGGAAAAAGCTGCCCCAAACCGCGGGGCAGCTTTTTTTTGTTGCGCATTTCTCACATTATGTTATATAATTCGCACATGGTGCGAACATGAAACATCGAATAAACCTCTCCAGAAAACGGCGCATGACCATACTCGCCATCGCGCTCACGCTTCCGCTCTTCGCGGGCGATACCGTGCTCATCGTGAGAGGAACGACGCCTCTCGCTGAAATCGCCCTACCCTTTGTCCTGAGCTTCGCGGTCTTCACAGCCCTCTACGTCATTGCCCGGCACAAGGGCGGCGAGAAAATCGAACACGACGAACGGAGCCTGCGGATTGAAGGGCGCGCCTTCGCGTACTCATGGTATCTCTCTCTCTACGCGATTGCGCTCCTGGTCCTGAACGACACGCTGGGCGTAGTCAAAATGAGCTCCGAACAAGCCCTTTTTCTCATCTTGGCGGCAATGCTGGCGACATTTTTCATTACTAGATATTTCCTTAACCGAAGAGGAGATATTGAAGATTGACCACCCGCATCAAGGAATTCCGCGCCCGCCTCGACCTTACCCAGCAGCAGCTGGCCGACGCGGCGGGCGTGCGCAGAGAGACAATCGTGTATCTCGAACAGGGAAAATACAATCCGAGCCTGAGGCTCGCGCACTCCATCGCGCGCATCCTGCGCGCCAGTGTGGACGAGGTGTTCGACTTTTCTGACGAAGAGTGAAGCTCGCCTGCCACATGCGCAGTTCGATCGCGGCCCAGGCGCCTCGTAGACACGCTTGATCACGATCTCAGGCACGCGCTGTCCCCTGCGCGGACCGGGGGCGCCGCGCCACGGCAATCGAGACAAGAATGATGATCGCCGACACAAGCGCGGCTATCCACACCGCCCGCGAATACCCCGCGTCGACCTGCGTGCGCTTGATCACGATGCCCGCGTACGCCCACACCACCACGAGCGGCGCGGCTATTTCCCGCCTCAGAATCGAGAAGCCGAGCGCCACCGCAAGTCCCGCCGCGATCACGATCACCGTCCAGACGCGCGGATCGACGCCCCACTCGTTCCAGTTGAGCTTTACGAGAAGCGCGGTGACATTCGCGATGGTCGCCACGGAGATCCAGCCCAGGTAGACCCGGATCGGCACGGTCAGGAAGAAGCGGCGGGCCTTCGCGGACCGAGTCGAGCCACCTCGATTGGGATCGATGGCGAGGGCGCCGCCGGGCGCGAGTTTCTTCTGAATCGAAAGCTCGAGCCCGATGAGCGTGCCCAGGATGACGAGCATGAAGATCATCGCGAATTCAACGCGTCTATACTGCCACGCCAGAATCCAAATAATATTCGAAGTGTAGTTAAGCCTGAGAACCACCGCGTCGCTCTCAGACACACCGTTGCCCACACCACCCTTTCCCAGAGTCTCACGCAGCGTGTAAAAGGTGTGGCCCGCCAACAGCAGATAGATCAACCCCCATATCGAGAAGGTGAGCCCCGCGGGCACAAAGAGATTGGGAATTTCATCCGAAAGTTGGCCGGTGGTGACGCCGTTGATGGGAAGCGCGTTAGCGAGCGCGTTGATCGCGAGGACCGCGATGAACGCGACCGTGTTGGTGATCGACGCAGATTTGATTTTGCTTTCGCTCTGATTCATGGATTGCCTCCACAAGACTTTAAAATTTGGTTGTACTAATATATCAATGCGCATAGGCGCGGACAAATAGCCGATGACGAGGCGCTTCGGCGCGAAGAAACCTGTGTGCGCGAGAAGAGTTCCGTCCACACCATAACCGAGTGTATAATCGGAGCATGCAAGAAAAATCGAACGGCCAATTCTACGCTCCAAAAGGGAAGGCGCAGCCCGTGTGCGCGCCAGGCGAATGCTCGGTCGGCATCATCGGGCTCGACCACGGCCACATCTACGGGATGTGCAACGGGCTCTCTGAGTCCGGAGCCGAGATCGCGATGGTCTACGACCGCGACCCCGCCAAAATCGCGAAATTCCGCGAAGCGCACCCCGAGGCAATTCCCGCGTCCTCCGAAGATGAAATCCTTCGCGACGGCAGCATTACACTCATCGCGTCGGCGATCATTCCGTGCGAGCGCGGGCCGCTGGGAATGCGCGCGCTCAAGGCCGGCAAGCATTTTTTCAGCGATAAGCCGCCCTTCACCGCCCAGGCGCAGGTTGACGAGGCACGGCGCGTCGTGGCGGAAACAGGCAAGATGTACGCGGTGTACTACAGCGAGCGGCTCCACGTCGAGGCTTCGGTGTACGCGCAGCGCCTCATCGAGGACGGGGCGATCGGCAAAGTCGTGCATATCTCGGGCTGGGGACCGCACCGCATCAGCATCGATCAGCGCCCCGCATGGTTTTTCGACGGAGCGAATTTCGGCGGCATCATCGTCGACCTCGGTTGTCACCAGATTGAGCAGATTCTCTTTTACTCGGGAGCGCGCGACGCGACGATCTCATCGAGCCACACCGCGAACTATAAGTTCCCAAAATATCCCGCCTTCGAGGATTTCGGCGACGCGCACCTCCTTATGGACAACGGCGCGAGCGGCTACTTCAGCGTCAACTGGCTCACGCCCAACGGCCTCGGCGCGTGGGGCGACGGCCGCACCTTCATCCAGGGCACCGAGGGCTACATCGAGATGCGCAAGTACATCGACATCGCCAACGACCCCGAGGGCGACCACGTCTACCTCGTGAACCACAATGGGGAGTACCACTTCAAGGCCGCAGGCACCTGCGGATTTCCGTTCTTCGGCAAGCTCGTGCGCGACTGCGTCGACAATACGCGCAAGGCGCAGGATCAGGAACTTGTGTTCCGCGCCATCGAGCTCGCGATCGAAGCTGAAGAGAAGGCAATAAGGGCGGGCGCTCGGTAAGCGATTGCGCCTCGCGGTATCCCACACAGGTTTGGCGGGCACTCAGTAAGGCCGCGCCGAAACCGCGGCTCCGGGCATGCCCATGCGCGCGCCCCGCACTCCTGCCGACAGAGAACGCCACCTTAAAAGGCGCTCGGCAGCTCCTTGACTGAAAACGAAATACCGTACGCGCGCTCGAGCATTTCCGCGTCGCGCAGGCCCTCCGCAGGACCGTCCCAGGCAATTTTCCCGTGTGCGATGATGATCGCCCTCCCCCCAAGGAAGATGCCGAGCCCGATATCGTGCGTCGTATAGATTATTGTCTTTCCCGCGCTGACAAGCGCGGCGAGCGCGTCCGCGATGTGCCGCGCGTGCGCCGGGTCGAGCATGCTCGCGGGTTCGTCGAGCATGAGGATCGACGCGCCCTGCGCGAGGCAGCGCGCGATGCGGGCGAGCTGAAGCTCGCCGCCCGAGAGTTCGCCAATGTTGCGGTCCGCGAACGACCCCATGCCGAGCGCCTCGAGCGCCACGCTCGCTGCACTCTCGTCTTCAGGCCCAGGCAGCGCGAATGCCTCCATGTGCGGCGTGCGCCCCATCAGCACGAAATCGAGCACACGGTAATTGAAGGGCAGCTTTTCGAGCTGTGGCAGAAACGCGATTCGCTGGGCGCGTTCGCGGGCAGAGAGCGCCCGGAGCGGCCGATGTTCGAGGGTCACGGAGCCGGCGCGCGGCGTGAGGCGGCCCGAGAGCACGGAGAGCAGGCTTGTCTTGCCAGCGCCGTTGGGGCCGAGGATGGCGAGGGTCTGGCCGCGCGCCGCTTCGAGGCGGACACGGTCGAGCACCGCGGGGCCGGCCCCCCATCCGAAGACGATGTCGCGCGCCGAAAGGTAGGAGGTGCCGCTCATCGCGCGAGCTCCACCCGCCGCAGGGTCAAGAGCAGCGCGAAGCTCAGCGCTCCGAAGAGCGAGGTCACGATGCCGAGCGGTATTTCGCCTGAGAATACCGACCGCGCCAGCGTGTCCGAAACGAGCACGAAGATGGCGCCGCCGAGCATCGAACGCGGCACCACAGTGCGGCCGTCGGGGCCGTCGATCGCGCGCACGAGTTGGGGCACCACGAGTCCCACCCAGCCCACCACGCCGCACACAGCGGTCATCACTCCCACTCCCGCGGCGGCGGCGATGCTCACCGCCCGGCGCTCGAGCGCCGGGCGCACGCCCAAGGAGTGCGACACCGCGTCGTCGAGGGAGAGGAGGTTCATGCGCCAGCGCATACCGAAGAGGAGCGCGAGCGCCGCGAGCGCCACCGGCGCCGCGGATTCGAGCCGCTGCCAGCTCATCGGCACCATCGAGCCCATGGTCCAGAACACGATGTCGGGAAGCTGCTTGAGCGGATCGGCCACGTATTTCATCATGGCGAGAAGCGCGGAGAAGAAGGCCGACACGGCGAGTCCCGCCAAGATGAGGCGCAGAATCTGGCCGCCGTATTTGAAGCGCTCCGCGAGCCAGAGCGAGAGCCCCAACGCGAGCAGCGCTGCTACAAAGGCGAACACCGCGACCATTGAGTACGCTCTCAGCCCGAGGATGAGCGCGAGCGCGGCGCCAAACGCGGCACCCTGCGACACGCCCAAGAATCCCGCGTCGACGAGGGGGTTCCCGAACACCGATTGCAGCGAGGCCCCCGCGCCGCCCAGCACGAGGCCGAGCAGCACCGCGCCGAGCATTCTCGGGAGTCTCGAGTTGAATACAATCTGACGGGCGAGCTCATCGCTGGCCAGCATAGAGGGATTCATGAATCCCGGCGCCGGGTAGCGCCCCACAAAGAGCGAGAGCGCGAACACCACGGCGAGGATCGCGACCAGAGCGCCTCCCAGGGCTCCCCGCGCGCGTCCTCGCGAGCCGGCTGCTGAACGGCCGCCCACGCTAGAAGCTTTCCCCCACATCGCCGTGGAGCCGCGACAGTATCAGGGACCTGTACTTCGCGTCGTCGAAGCCGTACATGTACTTAAAAAACTCCTCGGTTGTCGCCGCGACGGAAATATCCTTGAAAAGGCTTGGCTGCGCGGTTTTCGCGAGCCAGGTGAGGCCGAGGATCCATCGCGTGTCGGGCTGGTCCCACGAGTAGAAGTCCTGTGGAAATCCAAAGACCGCGTTCGTTTTGATGGCCTTGAGCGACGAGAGGCGCGAATCCTTCTTGAAGGCTTGGGCCGCGGCGCTCGAGTCGCCCCGGTAGTCGATGACGCACACGATGTCGGGATTCCATGCCGCGATCTGTTCCACGGAGACGGTGGCCCAGCCCGAACCGGGGTTCGCGCCTTTCCACACGGCCTTTCCGCCGGCGCGCTCCGTCATGATGGTCTGCATCCACGAGTCGGGCGGCACCTGCCACACTGACTCTCCGGACGAGGAGAGCTGCATCAGAAGCACGTTCGGTTTTTGAGCCGCGCTGAGCTTCAACGTGCGCGCCACGATCTTCGTCTCATGGTCCGCGAACCAGGAAACGACATCGGCTGCCCTCTTCTCTTCGCCCAGAACCTTGCCCAGCGCACCGATGTCCTCGTAGTACTGCTCTGGGGTTTCGAGGTTGAGATAGAGCTGGCGGATGCTCATCGCGGTGAGCGGCGCCTGGAGCTGGCCCTTCATCATCGATTTTAAAATGACGAGGTCTGGCTTGAAGGCAGCGAAGGTTTCCGCACCGGCGCTCTTGTCGAAAGAAGTTTTGCTCTTGAAGGTCGGGTCGATCGCCGAGAGGAAGAGTCCGAGGCCTTGGTCGCCGCTCGCGTAGGCTACAATTCTCGATCCGACGCCAGGGAAGAGGTACACGGCGTCCGCGAGCATGTTCGCCGCCTTTCCCCCGAGGACAATGCGCTGCTGCGCGCCGGCGCCCATCACCAACGCCGCCGCGAAAATCGCGAATATCGAGGAGATTCTTATACGTTTCATGGTGCGTACATTGTAGGCGCCGCGACCGATGCGGTCAAGGAAAATCCCGCGGGTCCATCACCAAATCGCGACCTCCGGCGGCGCCGGCGCTCACGCTTCCGCGGCGGGCGGGCGCGCGGCAAACCCTCTGTTCAACGCCACCACCGCGATCGCGATGACGACGAACGGCGCGGATTCGAGCCAGTTGTAGAGCGCGTTTCTCGTGACGCCTGTCGAGACGACCTGCAGGCAGTAGGTATAAATCCAGTGGAAGAAGATGGCGGACCAAAGGCTTCCCTTCGCGCTGTTCATGATCCAGGTCA
>JAKALZ010000119.1 GCA_021813065.1 bacterium | reverse complement strand
CTATATCGCACTCTCGTCATGATAGAATCGCCATTACATGCAATGGTCTCCCTATTTTTGCGGCAAAGACTGCGGCGGCAACGCTTGTCCTCTTCTAGCGAAAATTCAGGACGGTCGCGTTGTCGCAATGGAACATAATCCCGCCGCGGGGATGTGGATTACTCCCTGCGGAAAGGGCATGCGCGCTCATGCAGACCACTATGCGCCGAATAGGCTCAAGAGACCGCTCATCCGAACTGGCTTGCGAGGCTCAGGGCAATTTCGAGAAGCGTCGTGGGATGAAGCGCTGAATCTCGTCGCCTCGACGCTTGCGAGAATTCGCTCGGAAAGCGGTCCTGATTCAGTGATGTCGCTGGCGAGCGCGGGTTCTACCGGAGCGCTTCACAATACCGAAGTCCTGACGATGCGGTTCTTTAATACGCTCGGTGGCTGCGTGGGACTCTCTGGAAACTACTCGAGCAACGCGGCGAATTTCGCGATCGGACAGATGTTTGGCGGTTCAGCGGGGGAATCTGGATTCGACGCCGCGACTCTCGAGCATTCAGAGCTCATTGTCTTGTGGGGCGCGAATCCACTTGAGGCACGCTTAGGCGCGGAGCTCCCTTCACGTCTCATACAAGCCCGCAAACGTGGAGCGCATATCGTCGTTATTGACCCGCGTCGGAGTCGAACAACCCGCGCCCTCGACGCTGAGTGGGTGAGCATTCAGCCCGGTTCAGATCCCGCATTCGGGTACGCGCTCCTCCATGAGCTTATGCGTTGCAAGCATTTTGATATTCGGTATGTGGAAGCGCGAGCCGAGGGCTTTTCTGCCTTGGCTGACTTTGTAAACGGCCGCACCGATGGGATTGTGAAGGATGCTGAGTGGGGAGCCAGCATTTGCGGTATCGAAGCTTCAACGCTGCGACGCCTCGCCACGCTGTGGTGGGAGCGCAGACCGGTTATGCTGCTCCCCGGCTATTCAATCCAGAGGATCGCCTACGGAGAAGAGCCATTCAGACTCGCGGTGGCTATCCAGCTGGCGACGCAAAATAGTGGGATACTCGGTGCATCGAGCGGGTCTATCAACAATCGCTTGCCTGGGGTACGAGTGGGCAGGCTCGACGAAATTCCATCGAAGATCGCTCGGTCCGGGCTCTATGGAAAAAAAGTGCCGATCCTGCGCTGGTCGGACGCGGTGCTCAATCCAGAGCGCTATGGTTTGCGAAAGATTCGCGCGCTCTACTCAGTGGGAGGCAATTTTCTCAACCAGGGCGCGGATGTTCTCAAAAATATTGAGGCTTTCAACTCTGTTGACTTTATAGTGAGCCACGAGCTTCACTTGACACCTACGGCCATGCGGAGCGATGTGATTCTCCCAGTTGCTGATAGCTTTGAAAAAGAGGATTTGGGTATCCCTTGGGTAGGTGACTATCTCCTGTACAAGCCCACAATTTTCGATTCACCTCCAGAGATTCGTTCTGACTATCAGATATTTTTGCGGCTATCGGAGATTGCCGGGGTGGCAAATGTGTTCGCGGAGCATAAAACCGAATCGCAATGGATTGCGCAATTCATCTCGGAATCCGAGATCAGCGATGTTGATAATTTCAAGAACACTGGCTTTTTTTCTAAACAGCAGAGGTATAGGGCAGGATTGGACGACTTTTTTAGAGAACCTCAGAAGCATCCGCTTGAAACCAAATCCGGAAAAATTATTTTCTCAAGCCCTCTATGGAGCCATCAAAATAGCGCGTTTTTAGAATCGCACACGGCTCTCACTGAGTCTTCCTCAAACAGTACGTTGCGGTTTAGCCTTCTAAGCCCGAAAATCGCGGAATACGTCCACTCTCAGAGAGCTGCTGCCTCGCGTCAGAATAAACCAGGCGCAGTTCGCCTGCATCCACTCGATCTGGAGCTGCTTGGAGCCCGGAGTGGCGATCTTTTAGAAGTAATGGGGGAGCATGGCGCGATTCTCGCGTGCGCCGAAGCCGACAGCAATCTTCGCAGGGGTGTGATTTGGATTGAAGAAGGTATCTGGGCAGATCCTCAAGGTACGATAGACGCCAACGGAAGTGTAAATATGCTCACTTCAGATACCGGCACCGAGGAGAGCACTTCATGCATCATGCATGGTATTCGCGTAAACGTTAGAATGCATGGTTAGGCACCCACCTGCCTTCCTCAAGGCGCATGCCATAGATGTTCGAGAGGAGCCAACTCTGCCCTTCATGAAGCAACTTCGCGGTTAATTTAAGGGCGTATGGGGTTCCCCAATCGTTCAATCCGAATCCGCTCGCAAGAAGCATCTCTACGAGCATTTTCGCGGCCACGAAACGACGCTTTTTCTCGACCGCGAACGCGGCGAAATCCGGTAGAAGCGACACCACCTCCCACGTCACTTGTTCAGCCTGCGAGTAGAGGCCGGCGTCTTTGTTTTGGTCTGAAAAACGAGTGGGGAGCATTTTTGGGATACTTTCAATATTCGACACGAGCCAATCGAGGTCGAATATTCCGGTGGCACAATTGAACAGAATGGATTCGCCGCGAGCCTCCATGCGCGCGACCTCGCGCAACTCTATAGCTGGGCCTATATCGACAATGTTCTTCCGGCCGTCGGCTGTGGTGACGAGAATGCCGCCTTTGACATCGATCGGTGTTTTGAACGCGAAATCGAATCCTGCCGGTTTTCCAGAAATAGCGAGTATGGCAAGCTCGAGGGGATCGGGGAAGGCGCCAAGGTTATCGACATTGCTGAGCATCGCGAATCGGATCCCCTGCTTCCTCAACCTCTTAAAAGTATCCTTAAGCGCGATAAAGCTCTGCCCGTGGCCGCCGGGAAGCGAAAGGGCTGAGTGTTCCTTTCCATACGCGCAATCGAAGATCGTCGTAGGTTCTCCCGCGCTCGAGTGAGAAAAAGCCGCGATCATTGGCTGAATACCGCTTAACCAATCCGCCGATCGCAATCCTAGGCGCTCCGCGAGAGGGGCGAGAAGCGGGGATTCTGCCATCTTTTCGTACGCGCGCATAAGAGTCTCATGATTTCCTTGATTTGTCATCTGAAAGAGGGGCATGAAAGGTTCGCGGACGATAGAGCTGAGCGCGCGTTGGTATCGAGCCGCGGCGATGAGCCTCGCCCTCATTTTAAGTTCGAGAAAACTTGCGCCGAAGGATCCATCCGGATTGATGTACGCGGGTGTGAGACCTTTCGGCATTTCTCTGTACGCGGAAGCGAGTTTCGAAAAGAGTGGGCTGATTGTCGCGAAGAGGGAGCAATCTATGGATTGGTTCTTTTTTTGGTCGCAGTAACTCGTCGCCGATCCACCGTTGAATACCCCCCACGCGCAGCGATCGAGGAGATGGGTGCCTAGGGATATCAGTGCGTGCGCACTGAATAGCAGCTCCTCATTGTTTCTCCCTGAGGAGATACCGCGGATTTCACCTCGCGCTGTAAGAAATTCGAGTACTTCGATCAGATCAAAATGCTCTAGATTGCGCATAGCGCGGTGCGCCTCAAATCTATAGATTGTTTTCGTAGACTCCGTGGCCCTGAGGTCAATCACATTGACCCCGTCAATTGCGGGTACTCCCGCAGGGATCACCTTAGAATACTGACGAAAATCGCCGCGATTCGCGCGATTGAGAATTGCGAGGGTAAGGTCGACATCTATACCCTTGCGAAGCATATCCTGGAGGAGTTCGGGAGGCAGATTTTCCTTCGTCATCGTTGATTCCATCTCAAGTGTGGGTGGAGAATTGGAGCGCGGCAACCGCGGCTCCCAACAGTGAAATATCATAGTTCTTTACTATAAAAACAGGAGTCTGAGCGAGGAATTGACGTATATGCGGGGCATAATTTTTCTCAAACCAGCGCATAAAGCGACCATTCTGGAGAAGCCAGGACTCATTCTTGGAAGAAATTCCTCCCGCGAGCCACACGCCACCAGTTGGTAAGAAAAGCGAAGTGAGGTTGGCCGCCTTGAGACCGTAGAGGTGCACGAAGACCTCCATCGCGAGCGCGCAGTAGGGATCCTGGAGCGCTCCTTTTGAGATGAGCGCGGGCCACTCGATTCTTGGCTTTTCCAAAATCGAGCGAGCTTCCGAAGTGAGCCCTTCGTCCACGTGGCTCCATTTTGTTTCGTATTCTTCGCTGAGAGTTTTAAAATCAAAGTTATTCGAACAGATAAATTCGAATATATTCGAGATGCCCTGGCCGGAAATGGCGAGTTCGGCTCCTGCGGGGAATCCCTCTCGAGTGCTAATCCATTCGTGGAGATCGCGGCTCAATCTGTCGTAACAGGGCATCTCTGAGTGGCCTCCCTCGGACGCGAAGGCGGTAACCTTGCCGCCATTTCGATCGATAAAACCCACTCCGAGACCTGTGCCCGCACCGATCACCAGCATTATTCCATCTCGCGGTTCGGGCATCGTGCCATCACTGTGCGGAATCCTTGTCACCTCACGCTCATCTCTATAATCCAACAGCGTGATGGCGTAGGACAGCGCGGTGAAATCGTTGATCAGTTTTACGGGTATGCCAAGTATATGCTCGAGCTCGTCGGCTCGGATTGCCCACGGCGCGTTTGTCAATTGAATGCTATTATTCGGCTGTACTGGCCCCGCGCCCGACACGCAGCAGTAATCGATACTTCGGTTAACGATGTATCCTTGTGTTTCCTTCAGGAATCGACGAACTGGATCGAGAAGGGAGCGCTCCTGTTGCGTTGAAAAGCGTGCCTTCTTGATGAGGCTGATGCCAAATTCGTTGTGTTCGGCGAGTGCCAGATTTGTATTTGTTCCGCCAATATCGCCTACCAGAAAGATTCTGCTCATGCACGTACTATAGCCGAGAAATCATTGAGGAGGAAAGACCGGCACGCGTTTCGCGGAAGCGCGCAGAACTGCGATTATATCTGTATTTCTGAGATATTTTTCTCTTGACGCATCGAATATTTCAATATGCAGATGGTCTCCGCCGCCCTTCTTGCGCGCGTTGATCCCTGAGTTGCCACTGTGGCCGATAGGTTGTCCGCGTCGCACGATCTGACCTTTTTCGAGAATCACGTCGTACAGATGGAAGTAGAGGTAATATCGATTATCAGAGGGAGAATAGATGATGGCTCCATTTCCCGATTTGGGTGAAATGCCGCCGTGAAGGAAGGAGAATTCCTGGCTCTTTCGAGGATAGCCGAGCCAGTCGATACCCGCCGCCACTACAATGCCATCGCTGATAGAGTGAATGAAAGGTCCACGCTGAACATCTCCGCTGAGATATTCGACGCCGCGAAGAAAAATATCGAGCGCGAAAGTGTGTGAATAATCGAGATCCCGAGGTTGCGGGAAAGAGAAAAGGCGCGGGAGGGTCACATCTCCGCTCCATGCGCTCGCATTAGGTTCGATCCACGAGGAAGGATCAGGTGGAGTAACCTCGTGCAGCATCGAATAGAGCGCGGAGAAAAGAGCGCTATACCTGCTTCGGAGCGAAGCCATCTCTTCATGCATTGATGCAATGCGCCGATACTCCAGTTCCGCTGGGTATGAGATGCCACTGAGATCCTGGTACTCTTCTGAATCTCTATCGTCGATGAGCATCGCGAGAATTCGTCCTGCTGAGGGGATGAGCATTTTTGCGCTCATTGCAGGGTCGAAACCAGAAGAGCTAATGTGGGCCGCAAGCGTTTCCGCGCTCTGTCGCGCGAACTCGGGAGGAATTTTGCCTATTTCCTCTGGAGAAAACCGATCCATCTCGCTGAAGACATCCAGTCCGTTGTTTGATTGCGAGTCCGGGCTACAGGATGAAAAATCACCGCGCGAGGGGAGAGGAATGTCGGGGTAGGGGTTAAGCACGAGCATAGCGACTCTCACCAGAGCGAGCACAATGAGACAAAAAAATAGGATGATAGCGTGTTGTGCTCGAAATCCCACGGTTGTGCCTTTCCGCATGTGTATGATTTTTCAGCACCGCTCAGTCAGCGCCCTCATGGCGACCGCGAAAAGCCTCATGCTTGTGAGCGCGTCTCCGAGCGCTCGATGCTGCGCGCTAGATTCAAGGCCGAGCGCGAACGCCAATTTCCCGAGATTGTAAGAGAGCATTGAGGGAAACGCACGTTTTGCGAGGCCGAACGTGTCCGCCGCCTCCATCAGATTCGGGGAAAGACCATTGCGCGTGAATTCCTGTTCAATGAAGCCAATGTCAAACTGAATGTTATGGCCAACAACCACACGGTCCGCGCAGAGCGACGAGATCTGAGTGGTGAGCTCGCCGAAGAGCGGTTTTTGCGCCACATCGGCATC
>JAKALZ010000118.1:4479-6278 GCA_021813065.1 bacterium | reverse complement strand
GCGTATCCTTAAAGAAGAGATAATCGTCGTACTTCAATCCCATCCCGCCGAGCACGATGATGTCGACCTCAGCCTGCATCGCGATGCGCGCGAGAAGCGGGTTGTAGGGTTCGCCAGAAACCGAAAAGATTGGGAGCTTTTGGCTCTTCACGAGCGTATTGAACACATCGATCATCGGAATGCCAGTACGGATCATCTCGCGAGGAATGATGCGCTTGTAAGGATTGTCCGACGGGCCAGCGATCGTGATGAGATTGTCGGAGAGCACAGGGCCTCCATCTCGTGGTTCGCCCGCACCGTCGAATATCCGGCCCATGAGGTTGTCGGAGAAAGAAATCTGCATTGGGTGTCCCAAGAATCGGACTTCATCGCCTGTTGAGATGCCTCGTCCGCCCGCAAAAACCTGAAGGTAGGCCATATCTCCGTCGAGTCTGATGGTTTCCGCAAGGGACGCTCCGTAGCGTGTTTTCACCTGCGCGAGCTCACCGTACGCGACATCCAGAGCTTTCACCGCGATCACGTTGCCGACAATCGATTCAATTCTCGAATATATCTTGTTCATGCATCACTCCAGCTCGCTCAGTACTTTTAGCCCTCGGCTCTCAAAGTCCGGCTTCCTGTCGCCCAGGGCCTGCTCCACCTTCGCAAGCAGTGATGCGAATACATCGCTATCTTCAGGAGTACCGTTGAGATCGAGCATATTCTGGCGAAGTTCATAGAAGAAATTTCTGGCGTCTTCTTTATCTTTAAATCGAATTTCTGACGCGAGAATCTTCAACACAAGCTTGAACATGCGTTTCTGACGAGCGACCGACATCGACGCATCGACCGGATCGAAGGAGTTTTGCTGAAGATAGACAGCGTCGAGGAATTCGCTCTTTAAATGCACGACATAGTCTTGAAGACTCGTTCCTTCTTCGCCGACGACCTTCATCATCGCGCCGACTTCCGCGCCGCGTTCCAGATATGAATGCGCGTAACCGACAACGCGCTTGGGCATAATTCCTTCGTATTTCGACCAGGAGTCGAGAGGATGGATCGCGGGGTACTTTCGCGCGTCCGAACGCTCGCGCGAGAGGCCGTGGAAGGCGCCTACCACTTTAAGCGTCGCCTGCGTGACGGGTTCTTCAAAGTTACCGCCCGCGGGCGAAACCGTACCACCAATGGTCACCGACCCAGTCTTGCCGCTGTAGAGCCGCACGATTCCGGCACGCTCGTAAAACGCGGCGATGACCGATTCCAAGTACGCCGGGAAAGCTTCCTCACCGGGAATCTCTTCCAACCTTCCGGACATTTCGCGCATGGCCTGAGCCCAGCGGCTCGTCGAATCGGCTAGGAGCAGAATATCGAGACCCATCTGTCGGTAGTATTCAGCGATTGTTACTGCCGTGTACACCGAAGCCTCGCGCGCCGCGACAGGCATCGAAGAAGTGTTGCAGATAATAACCGTGCGCTCCATAAGCGATTTTCCCGTCTTGGGGTCGATGATCTCAGGGAATTCCTTCAAAGTTTCGACAACCTCGCCGGCGCGCTCGCCACAGGCAGCGATGAGTACGATATCTACATCAGCGTGACGACTCGTGACTTGCTGGAGCACTGTCTTGCCAGCTCCAAAAGGTCCGGGAATGCAGTAGGTGCCACCCTTCGCGACCGGGAAGAACGTGTCGATGATGCGCGTTTTCGTCACCAGAGGTGTTGTTGGTTTGAGGCGCTCGGAATAGCAGTCGACCGCGCGCTTCACAGGCCAGGAGAACCACATGCGCATCGCTCGCGTAGTGCCCTACGAATCGACAACCTCC
>JAKALZ010000118.1:0-4469 GCA_021813065.1 bacterium | reverse complement strand
CTCAGCGATCTCATCCTCAAGCGTGTAATCCCCCTCGGAAGCGATGCGCGAAATTTTCCACTCACCATAGAAATCGAAGGGCAGCATGATCTGATGCTGAAAGTGCAACTCCGGCACCCAGCCGAGAGGCTCACCGCGCCGCACGGGGTCTCCAAATTTGGCGCTCGGGGTAAAGTGCCACTTTGTAGTGCGAGGAAGGGCCTTAAGATAGAGACCTGGTTCCAGAAAATAACCAACGTGCTCCGCAATTTCCGGCAGGGGGTTCTGAAGCCCGTCGAAGATCTGCCCCAAGAGGCCCGGCCCAAGCTCCACGGAGAGCAGCTCGTTGGTAAAGCGCACTTTGTTGCCGACCTTGATGCCCTTCGTGATTTCGTACACTTGGACTTGCACCGAGTTGCCGCGGATGCGTATCACTTCGCTCTTGAGACTCCGCTCGCCCGATTCGATGTAGGCGACTTCATTCATGGTGACGGTCCCGCTCGATTGCACGGAAACCATGTTGCCATTTACCGCGGTTACGATTCCTTCTGTCATGGTACAACTCCGGTGTCTAGGGCAATGCCCGCCGCGCCTGCGGCCGCATCAATAATATCTTGATATAGCGTATTGAATTCTTCAGTCCCGCGCTCTTTGTTGAATATAGCGCAGCGAATCGCGATGAGAAGCTTCATTTTGTACGCGAGGATGGAATCGAGCTCGAACGATGAGAGCGCGGAAAGCTGTTCGATAACATTCCATCGCTCGTGTTCGAGCGTGAGTTCAGCCTGAAGAGGATCCGGGGCGCCAAGGACTGCTTGAACTACCTGACTCACTTCTACGACCTCGATTCCAGATCTCAGCCACGCTTCAGGGTCCCACTTATTCGCCTTTGCCCTCGCCACAACGAGGGCATTTCTCACTCCAGACTCAAACCGCAAGAATGATTTAAGGAATGGAGAAGCGTCCATTTCCGCGCTGTATTCGCCAGCTCTCGCTTTCTCCACACATCGAATGAGTGCCATGCCCCCTATGTCGACAAATCTTGCGCAACGTTCATCGAATTCATCGATGGTCATCGGCGCGACTGCTCCAAAGGGAAAAAACGGAAGCGTGGAAGCGAAATACCAATAGCGCTTCATGTCAGCTGAGGCTCCCTGATGCTTCTTTTAGATACTCTCCGAGCATGCTGTTCACACGAGCGGATAAAACCTGAGCGATGCTTTCCGTGGAAAAATCGTACTGAGCCGCAGATCCACTCCAGGCCACTCGAAAGCCCGCGTCAACCGCGGGATATGGTCTGAAGCTTACTCCCTTTGAAATCTCTTTCGAGAGTCTCGCGGCAAGGGATTGATCCATTTTTTGAGCGAGTTCTTTCGAGAGGAGCACCTCAACATCGCCAGACTGGCTCTGCGCAAGCTGTTTCAGTATCTCTGGAATCATCTGCGACGCAAGTTTTTCATCGAACGCGGCATTGGTATCAGAGCTCAGGCAAGCCTCAAGAAATTTCTGCACGCTCTGCTTGAGCGCGATCATCGCATCTCGCGAAGCTTGCACAAGACTCTCTCTTGAAGCGGCCTCAAGCGATTCAATGCGCCTAACTGATTCAGATTCAGCCTCTTCAGCTCTTCTTTTCGCGTTCGCGACAATCTCAGATGCTTCGGTTTGAGCCTTCAGAAGTATCTCGTCGGCACGCTGTTTCGCGCTCTCGATGCCCTCGTTTCGAATTCTCTCAAGAAGCTCTTGTACCTGAATCTCCATTTTGTTTCCCCTGAATGGACTTAAATTGACGAAAAACGCACGCGTCTGTACATCGATATCATTCTCTACGAGATGGAACACCGTTTCGCGCGGTGCCATCGGCGCATCTGTATTCAGATTTCAATATATAATGCTTTGCGTAAACCCTCTCGAATCCGGCGCTGATTCTATACCTAGAATGCCCATTTTAGCAAGTGTCATTTTGCTTCGACCTCTTGACAGCGGAGTTCAGGATAGAGTTAAATCGCCATCGTTCGCACGTTACCATTGCCCCTTGTCGCGGGAAGCGACATTTTTTCGATCGCGACCGTCGTACCGCGATGGCGCGCATCCAAGGAACCTGGCGCGAGCAATGGAACGCGCCGGAGCAGCACGAAGGTTACCATTGCCCCCTGTCGCGGGAAGCGACATTTTTTCGATCGCGACCGTCGTATAACGGCTATTACCCCAGCCTTCCAAGCTGGAGACGTGGGTTCGACTCCCATCGGTCGCTGACGTTTTCGATGTACCCTGCCCACCCCATGCATTTTTTTAAATTGTTCCCTTTCAATACCTCCTCAAGCCCATCCGGAGCGCAGAAATCCTCACGAATGCCCAGAGCCTGGCTGGCGATGATATAGCCCGTTGAGGCATAATCCCTCTACGATCCATACTCCACCACGATCGTTGCCGAAATGAGAAGGAGGGTTGCGCATGCCAGTTATCATACAGAATGTACGGACCATATCGACCGCGCCCGAAGGCATCAATCTCACTATCGTTAGAGTCGAGACAGACATACCGGGGCTCTATGGACTCGGCTGCGCCACCTTCGCCTATAGGCACCTTACCGTAGAACATCTCATCGACACGTATCTCAAACCTCTCGTGGTCGGCAGAGACGCGTCGGATATTGAGCAGCTGTGGCAGTTGATGCACCAGAACGCGTACTGGCGAAGCGGACCGATTCAAAACAGCGCGATTGGCGGCATCGATATGGCGCTGTGGGATATCAAGGGCAAAATAGCTAGCATGCCGGTGTATCAGCTTTGGGGAGGAAAACATCGCGAAGCTGTCGCTGTATACCGGCATGCGAACGGAGCAGACTTCGAAGAACTCCGCGATTCGATCGACCGAATCGCCAGCACCGGCGTGACCCATCTTCGCGTCCAGCTTGGCGGTTACGGTGGCGGTAGCTATCGTGAGGCGCCGAAGGCGGCGCCACAGGGTTCACCTCGCGGCATCTACCTCGACGCGGCGGCATACATGCGCGATACCTTGAAGATGTTCAAGCGGCTTCGAACTCTCTACGGGGATAGACTGCGCTTCTGCCATGATGTCCATGAGAGGCTCACCCCCTCGGACGCAATCGTCTTCGCGAAAGAACTTGAGGTCTTCAATCTGCTTTTCCTCGAAGATCCCGTACCCCTCGAACAGCAGGAATGGCTTCGCCGAATCCGAGCAACAGCGACAACGCCGATCGCGCTAGGAGAACTGTTCATCACTACCAATGATTGGCGCGAATTAATCTCGGAAAGGCTCATCGACTACGCGAGAGCGCATATAAGTCAGATTGGAGGAATCACGCCTGCCAGAAAACTGCAGCTCTTCGCGGAGCACTATGGGGTTCGAACCGCCTGGCATGGACCTGGCGACATGTCGCCGATCGGACATGCGGCTAACATTCACCTCGACCTCGCCTCGAGTAACTTCGGCATTCAGGAGTGGTCTGGCACCGAGCCGCCCAACGCGGTGATTCAGGCGATACGAGCGCAGCGCGGCGCGCTTCTCGAAGTGTTCCCCGGCGCCCTTGAGTGTAGGGAAGACTATGTGTATCCCAATGAAAAACCTGGGTGGGGCGTCGATATCGATGAAGAACGCGCCGCGCGCTATCCCTGCGATGACAGTGTTACGCTGTGGACGCAGACGAGAGGGGTGGACGGTAGCCTTCAAGTGCCTTGAACCGTGAACCTGGCCATGCGCCGATCGCATTGACACTCAACAGTGGAGCCTCTTTCTATGGGACCAGCGCGGCTCGAACGCGCGACCTACTGCTTAGAAGGCAGTTGCTCTATCCAGTTGAGCTATGATCCCATGGGTTTTCGGGACGAGAGGATTCGAACCTCCGATCTTCTGCTCCCAAAGCAGACGCCTTAGCCCCTAGGCTACGTCCCGATTCTAGCGATGTAAACTAGATGAAAATCGCCTCTGCTGTCAAGATATTCATGGTGTCAACGAGCGGCGCTGTTCGGCTGTATCCCCGCTAAAAGCACAATTTCCTCTGTTGACACCTGCAATTTTTGAATTATAATACCTCGGCTTCCTTATAATAAAAGGACGTTTGAATCCATCCCACCCTGTGAGGAGTAAGTATGTCCTATACGACTGAAAAGATCCGCAACATTGCCATCATCGGACATGGAGGCACCGGCAAGACCACCTTGCTCGAACACATTCTCTTTCAGGGCGGAATGATATCGAAACCGGAAACGGTGGATTCGGGCAAAACCGTCAGCGACTACGGCGAAGACGAGATTGCGCGCAAGATATCAGTTCGCTCGAGCCTTACCCATGTCAATACCAATGACTGCAAAATCAATCTCATCGATGCGCCCGGAGCAGGCGATTTTGTCGGCGAAGCCATTCTGGCAATTCGGGCAACAGAGACCGCGCTGCTCGTCATTGACGGCAAATCAGGCGTACAGATTGAAACCGTAAAGCTGTGGCGAATTCTCGAACGCCACCAGAAGCCG
>JAKALZ010000117.1 GCA_021813065.1 bacterium | reverse complement strand
ATCAGGCAAAGAAGGAGCGCATTCTCGAGGGCGAGGTGCCGAGCGCGATCGCGCCGCCGGCGGGATGTCCCTTCCACACGCGCTGTCCGAAACGCATGGAAGTCTGTTCGAAGATGAAGCCCGAGCTGAGCGAGGTCGAGCCCGAGCACTTCGTAGCCTGCCACCTGTACGCGGATTAGCGGCGCCGGATCGCGCGGGCGGCCGCGCTAAGACATGTAACCACAAGGAGCCTTTCCATGAATTTCGACCCCACGTACCTGCCCTACCCATCGACACGATACCCGGTGTACGCCCGGCACGGCATGGTCGCGACTTCGTCGCCGCAGGCTTCGGCGGCGGGGCTAGCGGCATTACGCGCGGGCGGCAACGCGGTCGACGCGGCGGTGGCGACGGCGGCGGCGCTCACCGTGGTAGAGCCAACGGCGAACGGCATCGGGAGCGACGCCTTCGCGCTCGTGTGGATCGAGAAGGAAAAGAGGCTCTACGGGCTCAACGCGAGCGGATGGGCGCCGGCGGATATTTCGATCGACAAGGTGCGCGCGCGCCTCGCGCGGACGGGGGCGAGCGGCGCGGCCGCGAGTCCGCGCCCGGCGAACGGCGGCGACACGCCCTCCATGCCTGTACTCGGCTGGGTCCCCACCATGGTGCCCGGCGCGCCGAAAGGCTGGGCTGAGCTTGTGTCGCGCTTCGGCGCGCTTCCCCTCGCGCAGGTGGTCGCGCCCGCCGTCGACTACGCGCGGAACGGCTACCCCGTTTCGGCGAACCTCGCGCGCATGTGGCGCCGCGCCTTCGAAAAATACCGGAAAACCTGCACTGGGCCGGAGTTTGACGAGTGGTACCGCACCTTCGTTCCCGAAGGCCGCGCGCCCGGCGCCGGCGAAATCGTTCGACTGCCGGACCACGCGCGAACCCTCGAACTGATCGGCGCCTCGAACGCGGACGCCTTCTACCGCGGCGAGCTCGCCGACCGCATCGTGGCCGACAGCGCGGCTTTCGGCGGCTATTTCTCGAAGTCGGACTTCGAGGAGTATCGCGCGGCCTGGGTCGAGCCCATCAGCGTAAACTACCGCGGCTACACTGTCTGCGAGATTCCTCCGAACGGCCAGGGCATCGTCGCGCTTATGGCCCTCAACATCCTGAAGGAATTCAGATTCTCCCAACGCGATTCGTCCGAGACCTTCCACCTCCAGTGGGAAGCGATGAAGATCGCTTTCGCCGACGGCATGGCACACGTGACCGATCCCGCCTCGATGCGCCTGCCCTACGCGGATCTGCTGCAGCCCGGCTACGGCGCCTTGCGCGCTCGCGAGATCGACCCCTCGGGCCAGGCCAGGCTCTACTCGCCCCAGGTGCCGCCGAAGTCCGGCACGGTCTACCTCTGCGCCGCGGACGGCGAGGGCAACATGGTTTCCTACATCCAGAGCAACTACATGGGCTTCGGCTCGGGCATTGTGGTGCGCGGCACAGGCATCAGCCTGCAGAACCGGGGCGCGGACTTCTCGCTCGACTCCAGCCATCCCAACTCCCTCGCCCCGCGCAAGAAAACCTACCACACCATCATCCCCGGCTTCCTCCTCAAGGACGGCGAAGCGCTCGGCCCCTTCGGCGTGATGGGCGGCTACATGCAGCCCCAGGGCCACGTGCAGGTCGTGACGAACATGGTCGACTTCGGGCTCAACCCCCAGCAGGCTCTGGACGCGCCGCGCTGGCAGTGGATGCGCGGCATGAAGTTCTCGGTGGAGCGCGCCTTCCCACGCGACATTGCCGAGGCGCTCGCCGCGCGCGGGCACGAGATCGAGGTGAGCGAGGACGCCAGTCCTTTCGGGCGCGGCCAGATCATCCTCAAGCTGCCGAACGGGACGCTGGTGGGCGGTACCGAGGGGCGCACGGACTCGAACATCGCCTGCTGGTGAAATGGCCAGGCCGCATGGAAGCGCGGGTGCGACCTCGCGCGGACGGGCGGCCGGGCGACCTGGCGCAGGCCCCGCCCGCGCCCCCGCTCCCCCGCTCCGATTGACCTTCCCTGCCCTTCGCCATATTCTATAAAAAACATGGATCCCGCGTATAATTATCGAAAAATATCGCAGCGATACGGCCTCAATTATTTCATGCTCCTCGCAGTATATGGAATTTCCTCACCCTACCTGCAGCTCATGCTTCGAAGGCTTGGCTACAGCCCCGCGGCCGTCGGCTTTTTCCTTGGGTTTTTCGAGCTTGTCGGAATTACCGGTCCCATGTACCTGGCCCAGCTCGCAGATCGCTCCGGGAGGCTCAAACCGCTGCTGATCACCGCGACGCTGATGATCCTCGCGGGCCTCGGCATCCTCATCCCGTTCCGCCAGCCGCTCATCACGCTTCTGAGTCTCGTGCTGCTGTCGCTGGGGCTGAAAACGCCGATCCCCGTGCTCGATACGTCGGTGATGCGCGCGATCGAGTACGCCTCCGAGCACCACGAAAGAAAGCTGCACTACGGGGTGCTGCGCGCCATCGGCTCCGTCGGGTTCGTGATCATCGCCATCATCGCGCAGCTCATTCCCGGTTTCGAGGAGAGTTCGCCTGCCACCATGGCGCTCGCGACGGGGGTATTGGCCATTTTCTTTCTGCTGAGCCTGGGCTATCTGCCGGAGATCGGGCGTGGACATCCGCGAAAGGAAAAAATCGCCTTCTCCTTCAAGTGGCTCGACGCGACCTACATTCTCGGCCTGGCGGTGATCGCGCTGGGACGGCTCGCCATGGCACCCATAGGCTCATTTTTCTCGATGTACCTCACCGAAGACCTGCACTGGCACGCGGTCGGCGCGATGTACGCCGTATCCGCCACTTCGGAGATACCCTTCATCATCCTCTCGTGGAAATTCATACAGAAGAAAAGTCCGATGCTCGCCATCGCGATCGCCTCAGGCGCGGTGGTGGTCAGGCTCCTCATCTACGCGCTCTTTCCAAGCCCGGCCGGAGCCATCAGCGGCCAATTGCTGCATTCGCTCTGCTATGGGCTCTTCCAGCCGGCTGCCATCGCCTTTATCAACTTGAAGACGCCTCCCGCCGACCGCACGACCGGCATGGCCCTGTTCATGGGCATCGGCGTCGGCTTGCCGACGTTCATTGGGAGCGCGCTCGGAGGCACCATCGTCGAGGCTCTCGGCTACCGCTGGCTCTTCGCGAGCTACACGCTGTTCGCGGCCGCGAGTCTGGCGCTGTTCTGGAAATTCAGGAAGCAGCTGACGGCTGTGCGATGAGCGTTCGTCTTAGTTTTGATATGAATTTTTGACTGGATGTACTAGATAAGACAGGATGAACTGGATGAATGTTCTGATATGAATTTTTGACTGGATGTACTGGACAAGACTCGATGAACGGGATGAAGAGGGTTTTTGGGGAAAAGATAGGGTGGAAGCTGGGTTCTTTCCCCAAAGGAAAAATCCTGTTGATCCGGTCGAATCCTGTCATCCTGTCTACGTCTTGATCCTGTTGATCCGGTCTGCATCTCAGGGAGCGAATTGAACGCAGACGGGTGTGGGGACCGCGACCTCTGTTCCGGTGAACTTGAGCGAGCCGTCTTGAGGATTGATTTCAAATACGACAATATTATCGCTATCCTGGTTCGCGACGAGAACGAAACGGCCAGTTGGATCGATGGCGAAATTCCTTGGAATTTGACCGTGGGTAGAAATGTGGCCTCGGGATGTGAGCCTGCCGGTCCGCACATCTACAGCAAAGATAACCAGACTGTCATGCCCTCGATTCGAGGCGTAGAGATAATCACCTGCTGGGGTGATGTGGATATCGGCGCAGGTCGAGGAACCAGTGTAGCCCTGCGGCAATGTGGATACGGTCTGCACCGCTTCCATGAGCGGATTCCCGCCGGCTACGCGAAGCGCGGTAACTGTTGAACCGAGTTCGTTGATCAGGTAGGCAAATTTGCCTGAAGGATGATACTCAAGCGAGCGCGGTCCCTGCCCTGCGGCAACCGGAATCGAAGCGCGCTCATTGAGCGACGCGTTCCCTGTCGATGCGTCGAAGTCATAGACGACGATGCTGTCGATGCCGAGATCGGGCACGAGAAAGTGCTTGTTCGAAAGGTCGAAGATCACAGCGTGCGCGTGGGGGCCAGCCTGACGCTTGGAGTCGATGCTCGCCCCTTGGTGTTGGGAAAAAAAGCTGCGCTCGCCGATGCTTCCATCGTGCAGAATCGGGTACAGCGCTACGCTTCCTGTTCTGAAATTGGCTGCCGCGAGATAACGGCCGCTTCGGTCGAGCGCGAGGTGGCAGGGGTCGGTTCCCGATGTTGCGCGCAGATTGAGAAATCGAAGCTTGGAAGGATCGGAGCCTATGCGATAAGCGCTCACAGTACCGGTGGGTTCGCCTTCCCAGGTTTTCAGTTCGTTAACGGCGTAGAGTGTCGCCCTATCCGCTCCGAACGCGATGTATGATGGATTGATGATGCCCTCCGCCATGCCTAGGGACTTCATCCCGCCATCTCGCCCATCGAATGAATAGGTGTAGATGCCCTTTCCTTTGCCCTGCAGGACCTGTCCAGTACCGAAGAGAATGGGTTCTGTGTAGGTGCCGATGTAAACGATTCTTGTGTCGCTCATGCTGTCTCCCTCCGCAAAGGTTTATCTGTAATTGAGTTACGCGATCAGCCAGCCGCCATCAACCGGCAGGATATGCCCATTCACGAAGTCTGAGGCTGATGAAGCCAGGAATATCACAGGTCCGAAAAGGTCTTCGAGCGCGCCAAGTCGCTTCATGGGGATTCGGCTCAGGATCCACTCGCGCTTTTTCGGGTCATTGATCTGCGGCGCCGATATTGCGGTGAGCGTGAACACCGGCGCGATACCGTTCACATTGATTCCTTTGATTCCGAGCTCGATCGCAAGCGATCGCGTGAGTTGGTTGACCGCGCCTTTCGACGGAGCGTACGCGAGGTCCTGGGCCCTGCCCTGAAATCCGCGCACCGATGATATGTTGATGATCTTGCCCTTTCCCCGCTCAAGCATGAGCCTGGCTCCGTGCTTGCAAGTTAAAAAAACCGATTTTAAATTGATATCGATGACTTTCTGCCACTCTTCTTCCTCGAAGTCGATCGCATCTCTGAGGTGCACCGTGCCCTGGCTGTTGACAAGCACATCCAAGCCGCCAAAATGCGTTTTGACAAAGTCCATGAGATCGATGACATTCCGTTCCGCCGTCACGTCCGTCGCATGCTGAATTCCTTTGCGGCCCAGCGCGCGGATAGCCTGCGCGGTCTCTTCGAGTCCGGAAGGTCCGCGCGCCGCTACGCAGACATCGGCGCCAGCCGAGGCGAGAGCCAACGCCATCGCCTGCCCAAGCCCTTTGTTGCCTCCGATCACCAGCGCTTTTTTCCCTTCAAGCGAAAAAAGCGCTGCTCGCCTTCGATCGAGCGCCTGTAGAATTTCATGGATTGAATCCGACTGCATATACCAATTCACCTCATATTGTATACTGGATACATTAGTCACCATTTTCTCATATGTCAATGTTGTGCTCGCTGTTTGTGTCGCGAACCTCGACTCTTTCCGTACAAAATGCCAAATATCGGCGAGGATTGCATCTTGCCAATGTGAAGTATATACTGGATACAAGGTGCACAAACGCATGTAGCACGCAAGGAAACGTTATGCCAGACGAAATCAAGCTTCAATACCGAAGCATCCAGGACATCGTCTTCTCAACGCTGCGCGATGAGATCGTCAACCAGACACTCAAGCCTGGCGATGTGCTGAACACTGTCGAGCTATCGAAACGGCTCGGTGTGTCGAGGACTCCGATCCGCGAAGCGCTCAACCGTCTCATCTCCATCGGCCTCATCGAAGAGTCGCCCCACAAAAGCTGTTACGTGAAAACTCTCTCGATCGAGCAAGTTTTCGAGATTTACTATATCCGCGCAGCCCTCTCGGGCGCGGCCGCGCGTCTCGCCGCGACAAGAATCTCCGAAACAGACCAGAAACGGCTCATCGATCTATGCGAGCAGATGGAGCACCTCAAAGATCCCGAGACTTCCAAAGCGATGCTCGTCAAGAACCGCGAATTCCACAATATTCTCATCGCGGCAGCGAAATCGCCGAACCTCGAGAACCTCCTCGAGCAGTATTACCAGCTGAGCCAGCACTACCGGGCCCTCGCGCTGGAGTTCCCAGACAGCTACCGACAGGTCTGCGAAGAGCACCGAGGCATCGCTCAGGCTATGCTCGCCCGCGACAAGGAAAGGGCTGAAATCGCAATGCGCGATCACTACTTCAATACCGCGCGGCGCATCGCGCACGCCTTCCACGT
>JAKALZ010000116.1 GCA_021813065.1 bacterium | reverse complement strand
TGAACATGGGACCCCAGCACCCCGCAACGCACGGCGTGCTGCGGCTCGTGCTCGATCTGAAGGGCGAAACCGTCGTCGGCTGCGACCCGCGGCCCGGCTATCTCCACCGGGGAATCGAAAAATGGACAGGGAGTCGCCGCGTCCACCGCTGCAGCGCCCGCCACTGGCTCGGCCGACCAGTCGAGCCCAGCCGTGGCTACTTTGGTCAGGCTGCGCACAAGCACGTTCGGGGCCGATCCGCGCATGGATTCAATGATTCAGGATCTCGGCTACACGAAGATCTCTGGCCAAAATGCCTTCTGGTGGCAGCAGCAGCGTTGAGGAGAAGAGCATGAAAAAGATCAATTGTGGACAAACCAGGATTGCGTTGGGCGGAGTCGCGAGAATGCTCGTACTGCTGATCTTCGTGGTGGGGCTCGTCGCCGGTGCGGGGGCGCAATCGAACTTTGTCCGAGAGAACGCGCCGACGTTCATGAACACGGTGCTCTCGAATGGAATTCCGGTCTACATGAAAGTACAGAGCGCCAACCGCGTGTTCCACGTCTCGCTGGTGCTCAATGGTGGTTCGCTGGTGACAGCGCAAGAGCAGGCTGGGTGGGAGAAAGTCGCGCTCAGCACCATGGCGCGCGGTTCGCGGCAGTATCCCTATGAGCAGGCGGCAGCTATTCTCGATCGAACCTCTTCGAGTATCTCCGCGTCGGCTCAGTTTGAGTACTCGACCTTCAGCTTGACGACGCTGGACAAGTATCGCGATGAACTTCTGGCGCTCTGGGGCAGCATGCTCACCGCGCCTGCCTTTGCTCAATCGGATTTTGACAAGGCGAAGGAAGACGCGACGCTCGCGATTCAGGCGATGGACCAGGACCCTTGGTCGGCGACGCAGAAGCTGATGAACCTCACCTACTTCAAGGGGCATCCCTATGGCGTGAATCCGGAAGGCACCGAGGCGAGCATCGGGCCGATGATGGTCGCCGACGCGGCGCGCTGGTACCAGGAGCATTTTTCGTCGGACAGAATTTTCGTGGTGGCGGTGGGTGACTTCAATCCCGCCGATCTCGCGAAGTCGCTGGAATCGATTCTAGGCGGGATTCCGAATTTAAAGCTCGGCGCGGCGCCGAAACCCGCGAGCTTCCCGATGGGGCCATCCGGTTCGATCGTTGCTCAGGCGCACGATCAGTCGAAGGGCACGATCTATCTGCGCGGCGATTTTGCCGCCCCGGCGCCTGGTTCGCCCGATTATTTCGCGACCGCGCTCGCGGCACGCCTCTTCTCGGATATGCTTTTCTCGGTAGTCCGCGACAAATATGGCGCGGTGTACACGCCTTCGGCGATGATACGCTCCTTCGAGGCGAACTACGGGTCGATCATGATCTACAAGACCAACGCGCCCGACACTATTAAAAAGTACATCGATGAAGCAGCGAAGTACATCGCGGCTGGCCGGGTTGTCTCCGTCGATCCGACGCGGACAGGCGCCGACGGCTTCATGTCGATCACCGACGCCATCGACACCTACAAGCAGCTCTACATCAATGAGTACTTCGAGGCTGTGCGCAGCAACGCGGCGATCGCGTCGCTGATGATCCATTCGGTTGAGCGTGCGGGCGATCCCGCCGACTGGCTCAAGGACCAGCGGCGCATCGACGCGATCGATGTGAGCGCCGTCAGAAAAGCCTTCGACACCTATATCATGAACGGCGCGCTGACCTGGGTCGCGGTAGGCGACCAGGCGCTCTTGAACAAGATCAACCAGAGCGACTTCAGCTCGATGCAGCAATAACGACGGGGCGGCGCCGCTCGAGGGCGGCACGCGGCGAATAAAAATAAAGGGCCGCCCGCGAGGGCAAATGAAAATCAAAAAAAGAGGGACGCTCGTGCGGGCGTCCCTCTCTGTATGGCACCTTCAATTCGCGGGCTTCGGTCGATGGCGCCTGCCTCAATTCACCGTGAGCCGCTCCATGGGCGAAGGGAGCCCGCTCGCGGCCTTTTCGATTCTGTCGTGCGAAGAAAGCGCGACAACCATTGAGTTCTGAAGCGCGTCGCTGACCATCGCGCCAAGGCGCGCGAAAATACTCGAGTCCGCGCTGAGAACCTGGTCGCGGATGCGCTGGCGCGTCTCCTGGGTGTACCCCGCGAGAATATTGAGGAGGGCGTTGAAGCCCTTTGCGTCGGGCAGCTGATAAGCGTCGATGTCGCCGATGGTGCCGATGATCGATTTTTGGATCTCTTCGGGAGGAACCTGGGCGCGCTCCAGATACTCGGCGACCTTCCGATAGACCGAAATGGTGCGCTCGAGGTTGGGGTCGCGGTACGAAAGCAGCATGAAGAGGCCCGACGCCAGGTCGAGGCTCGAGTAGCCGCCGTAGGCTCCGCCCATCACGCGCACCTGTTCCCAGAGGTAGGCAACGTCGAGATATTTGGTCGCGACCAGGGTGGCTCCCGCCGCGCCTTCCAGCCCCGCGAGGGGCAGAATCATGCCGACGCTATTCACCTGGGTCGGCAGCTCGAGAGTCTCCATGGCGGGGAGCGGGGTGGCTGTCGCGCCCGAGGAGACAGCGCCAGCAGGCGCCGCTCCCGAACCCGCGCGCCCGGCCGAGCACGCTGCCTGCGCGGCACCGACCCATGATTCTCCGGAGAGCGGCGCGCTTGAACGTACTGGCGCGCCACGCGCCGACAGTGACTGCGCGACGCGCAGAATCGCGGTCTCGGAGGCGCGAAGCGTCTCGCGGTCGGCGGTCACGTTGACCACGAGGTTCTCCGGCGCGATGAGCGAGGCGCGGAGCGTCTCAATGTCGGCGAGCACCGACGGCCAGCTCTGATCAATCCTCTTAGCGAGTTTCCGCAGGAAGAAGAGGTGTTCCACACCATAGAGCCGCTCGGAGGCCCAGTCCGCAGGATTATAGCGCGATTTCAGCCTCAAATTGACGAGGCGCGTCGATGCGGGCACGAGCATCGCCTCAGCCTGCGCCTTTTCCTCGAGAATGATTTGGCGGATGCGTTCCCGGTTATCGAAGCGCGCGCGCGTCAGCACATCGATCAGAATGTCGGCGAGAATCAATGCCTTCTCCGGCAGAGCCTTGGCGCGGAGGAAGAACCAGGGAACAGGTGCCTTCGTCTCCCAGCTCGTGGCGGAGATCGCAGCGCTTCGGATGCCGCCGGTATGCATGCCGATGCGCTGAATCAGCTTCACATAGTCCATGTCGTCGGTACCCAGTTCGAGGAGGAAGCGCCCCAAAAGGCTCACATACGGCAGAAGTACGGGCGCAAGGGCGCCGAAGTCGAAGCCAAGATCGAAGTAGAGAATGCCGCTTGTCGGAAGCTCGTGGTAGAAGGCGCGCGGATTGGCTTCCTGCGAGGCGGGTACCTGTTCTGGGCGGACCGCACGCTCGGAATAGGCCGCGCTGGATTTCGCCTCCGCCCCGGTTGCGCCCAGCGCGAGCGGCTCGGTGGGAAGGACCGGCGCCTTGGCGGGGATGTCCTCCCGCGAGAGCATGGGGATGGTCGCGAGCGCTTCTGGGGTGTCGGGAGTGTCCTGGAGTTCTTTCAGCGTCTCCATCTCCCGTTCGATTCGCGCGAGATCTTCGGGCTTCATGGCAGCGGCGGCCTTCGCGAGTGTAACCTTTTCAGCCTCTTCGCGCGCACGGTTTGCGTCGGCGGAGGGCAAAAGATTGACGGTGGTGCGATGCGGATTCTGAAGAAGCAGAGATTCGATGAGCGCGCCGAATAGGTTCGGGTTCGCGGTCGCTTCGGCTTTCACTTTTTCGAGCGGGCTGGCAAAGGAGAGCCCCTTGATTGGATCTTTATCGTAGAGCCACTCGTTGAGGGCGTCGAGCATGATGGCGAGCCCGCGCGGGAATCGACCGGTGTTTTTCTCGCGGAGCGCGAACTCGATGGTGTTGAAGGAGGCCGAGATGGTATCGGGGTCGATACCGCCACTCGCGAGCTCCTTCAGTGTCGAGAGAACAAGATTTTCAACCTCTGGCACGCGCGCAGGGTCGACGCCCTTGAGCCCGATCGAGAACGCGGTCTGCCTGAGCTCTTCCGACGCGCCGAAGCCTGCGAGGTCCTCGCCGAGCCCGGACTCGATCAGCGCCTTGCGGAGCGGAGAGGCCGAGGTGCCGGTCAGGATGTGGAAGAGCACCATGGCCTTCATCGAGAGCTCGGGATCGCCGTGCTCGTAGAGCGCCCAGTTGACCGCCGAGTAGGCTTTGGGTGCGTCCTGCGCGCTCGCTTGATAGTGGTGTTCGAGTTTCCGAGGGGCGGAGAACGATGGTTGGCGCGAGGGAAGCGAGTCGATGGTTTCGGTACCGAAGGGAGCGAGCCACTCCTCCATTATCGAGAGCTGCTTTTCGGGATCGTCGTCGCCGTAGAAAAAGATGAAGGAGTTCGCCGGGTGATAGTAGCGTGTGTGGAAATCAAAAAATTCCTTGTAGCTGAGCTTCGGAATCTCGAGTGGGTCGCCGCCTGAGTCGAGACCGTAGGATGTATCCGGGAAGAGACTGCGGCGCGACAGATCGTCGTGCATGTCGTCGGGGTCGGAGTAGGCGCCCTTCATCTCGTTGAAGACGACGCCCTTGTAGCTGAGTTCCTTGGTGGCAGGGTCGACTTCGTAGTGCCAGCCCTCCTGCATGAAGGTGTGCTCGCTTAGGTTCGGGTAGAAGACGGCGTCGAGGTAGACATCGATGAGGTTGTAGAAGTCCTTTAGATTCGTGCTCGCAACGGGGTAGCAGGTCTTGTCGGGGTAGGTCATCGCGTTGAGGAAGGTGTTGAGTGAGCCTTTGATCAGCTCGACAAAGGGCTCCTTGACTGGATACTTGCGTGACCCGCAGAGCACGGAGTGCTCGATGATGTGGGCGACGCCATCGCTCCGCGAAGGCGGGGTGCGGAACGAGACGCCGAAGACCTTGTTCTCGTCCTTGTTGATGACGGAGAGAAGCCGGGCTCCGGTGGGTTCGTGGCGGTAGAGCCTGAGTATGGAATCGAGTTCGGGAACATTCGTTTCTTTTTGAAGCACGAAGGGCATACGCACTCCTCGGTGTGATGTGGAATGTGTGAGCGCAGAAAGCCATCTCCTCGGAGTGTACTTTTTGCTGTCGCTCTGTGAATATAGAGTACTGAATCGCGGGTGGGGAGAAAAGTGATGTGGGGCGCAGCGCGGGCTCACGCGGGTCCGCGTGCTGGAGGCGAACGCCGATGCGCTGTCGTAGCATACACAGCGCGATCAGCTGTCGCGGCCCTTGCCCGAGTCGGTGATCCGCACCAGTTCGAGCGGATAGGGCGCGAAGAGCACCTGGTCGAGGAGGTAGCTCTCGCCGAAGCGAATCGCCCAGCCGTAGAGCAGGTTTAGGAGGACGCTTGCGGGGATGCGCTCGTCGCGGTACTGCTCGACAAGATTCATGAAGTAGCGCTTTTCCTCTCTGCTCAGCGAGTCCGAGAATCCGCCGAAGGCATGCTCCACCACATTGATGAGCGACGAGAATTTCGGCGTGCCCGCGAGCGCGCGCTCGAGCCCCGCGCGGTACGCGGGGAGCACTTCGCGGAGCGGCTTTTTCTCCAGATTGCCCACGATCGAGCCGAGCGCGCGCATCTCCTTCTGGTTGTAGAGCAGGAGAAAATACTTGTGCCGCGCGTGGAATTCGACGAGGGCGGCTATCGACGCGGCCGCTTCCACCGCCCTGAATCTCGCGAGCGTGAATATCGCCGAGAGAAAGCGCTCGCGCAGCGAAAAGTTCCTGAGCCTGCCCTCATCCTCTATGGGCCGGTTGGAGAATCGGCGAAGGACTTCGGCGCCAAAGAGACCGGTGCCGATCGCTGCGCCCGAGTCTGACGCCGGCGAGTGGTACACCTTCACATCCTTCCACCCGCAGGAGGGCGAGCGCGACTTGAGTATGAAACCATCGATGTCTGCGGGCAGGTTCTCGACGAACGCGCGCGACCACTCGCGCATGTTAGCTCCGAAGAACGCCCCGCTCGCCGGCTGCAGCAGGTCGAGATCCCCATCGTGCCGCACCACGCGAACAGGATCGCGTGGGCAGCCGAGGCCGATCGCCATCTCCGGGCACTCATGGACCACGTCGACCCGCGGTTTCAGCGCTTCGACACACGCATCATCGATGATCTCAGCGTTCCATCTGCAGCGCTCGTATCCGAGGCACCGCGAGATGAAGACGCACGGGCGAAGTTCGCCTCTTGAACTGCTGTTCATAGTGCCAGTATCAGCCATCCAGCCTGTTTTCGCGACTCAGAGCTGGAACGAGCCCGACCAAAGCTCTTTCTTCAAGAGATCCTTGGTTGGAGAG
>JAKALZ010000115.1 GCA_021813065.1 bacterium | reverse complement strand
CCTCGCAGCCGATAGACGACAAGGCGAGCATCTTCGACTGGATCGATGTGCACGATCGGTTCATGAACATTCCTTATGAATCCTTCGACGCGGTGCAGCGCTTCGTGGAAGAGTCGGCGCGCGATCCTTACGTGCTCGGCATCAAGATCACGCTCTACCGAACGAGCGGCATGGCGTCGCCCATCGTGCACGCCCTCGCGAAGGCGGCGCGCGGAGGCAAGCAGGTTGTCGTGGTGCTCGAACTCAAGGCACGCTTCGATGAAGAGAAGAACATCTCCTGGGCGACTGAGCTCGAACAGGCGGGCGCTATTGTGACCTACGGCGTGGTGCGCCTCAAAGTGCACGCCAAAGCCGCCCTCGTGATCCGCAGGCGCCAAGATGGCGGCATCGCGCGCTATCTCCACCTCTCCACCGGAAATTACAACGAGAAGACAGCGCGCAGCTACGTCGACTTCTGTCTTTTCACCGCGAATCCAAGCCTCTGCACCGATATTGCGCTCTTCTTCAACATTCTCACCGGCTATTCGAGTATTCAATCGCTCGCCCACATCGCGGTGAGCCCCTTCGATCTTAAGGAGCGCATTATCGCTCTCATTGACCGCGAAGCGGCCCAATCGACACCTGAGTCGCCGGGACTCATCGTCGCGAAACTCAACGCGCTCTCAGACCCCGACCTCATCCGCGCGCTCTACCGCGCCTCCGCCCAGGGCGTAACGATCAGGCTCAACGTACGCGGAGTCTGCACCCTCGTCCCCGGTGTGCCCGATGTCTCGCCCACTATCGAAGTCCGTTCGGTGCTCGGACGCAATCTCGAACACGGACGCATGCTCTACTTCCGCAATGGCGGTTCCGAGGAAGTCTATCTTTCGAGCGCCGACTGGCTCCACCGCAACATGAAAAAGCGCATCGAACTGCTCTTTCCCGTGCTCGACACTGACATCAAATCGCGCTGCAAAGAGATCCTCCTCGCCTACTTCAGCGACAACACTCACGCGTACAGACTCACGCGACAGGGCGATTGGATCGACCTCTTGAGCGAGCGAAATCCCGAAGAACCAGCGATCTGCGCACAAGAGAAGCTCTATAAAATGGCGAAAAAAGCGACGGGCATCATCGAGGATAGGCAAGAGATGCTGCAGGTGCGCAGATCAAAGACGAGGAACGCAGAACCATGAATGCCGAAAAAAAGGACCTTGGACACATCCGTGAAAAGCGGGCTTTCATCATCGACATGGATGGAGTGATATACCACGGCAACACGCTTCTGCGCGGCGCGGCCCAGTTTGTCGAGTGGCTCAAGAGAGAAGAAAAGCGCTTTCTCTTTCTGACCAACTCGAGCGAGCGCTCTCCCGAGGAACTCTCGCAGAAGATGGCACGCCTCGGTATCGAGGTAGGGCCTGAGCACTTCTACTCGAGCGCGCTCGCCACGGCTGCCTTTCTCGCGAGCCAGAAGCCTGGCGGGTCGGCTTATGTCATCGGTGAACCAGGGCTCATTCACGCGCTCTACCGCGCGGGTTACACAATGAACAACGTCAATCCGGACTATGTGGTAGTCGGCGAGGCGAGCAGCTACAATCTCGACACGCTGATCAAAGCGGTTCGCCTTGTGGTGAGCGGCGCCAAGTTGATCGGGACAAATCCCGATCTCACGGGCCCGGGCGAGGGGGGCCTCGTGCCCGCCTGCGGTGCCCTCGTGGCTCCCATCGAGCTGGCGACCGGAAAAAAAGCCTACTTTGTCGGCAAACCGAATCCGCTCATGATGCGCCACGCGCTGCGCACCCTTAACGCAACGCGCGAAGAGACCATCATCGTCGGCGACCGCATGGACACCGATATCATCGCGGGCATCGAATCGCAGATCGAAACAATCCTCGTCCTTACCGGCGTTACCGCCGAATCCGATATCTCTCACTTCGCCTACGCGCCCTCGCATGTGCTGGAGGGTGTCTTCGAAATACCAGAAGCGTGATACGCGCGCAATATCGCCGCGCGAAGGCTCGGGGCGCGCGAGAAGCGCCTGTCAGAAGGCGCGCCGCGCGAGCCTCGAACAGCGCTCGGTAGGCGGCCGGATGTCCATCTCTACAGCGCCGGTACCTCTTCGTAGGCGATCGCGAAAGCGCGCCGCGGCGAGCTTGCCGATCCCAGCCGAATAAGCATCGCGGGCGCATCGGGCAAGCTCTCGCCCGCCGCGACGCGCACCCCCGCATCTGTCAGCAGATCAACACCCTCGATCTCGAAGGGCGCGGCCGCGCGCCTCCCCGAATCGCGCCGTTTTGTCCCCGCGCGATGGACAGTCGCCGCGGTAGGCCCAAACCTTTCCGGTACGCCCTCCGAGCCCAGCCTCACCGCAAGAAGATAGTTCCCTTCTGAGACCAAAGACGCATCGACAGGACTCGGTTTCGGAACGGACTCTACACTTCTCAGGCAGAGCAGCGAATCTCCAGCCCGCAACCAGGAGAAATTCGGCGACCGCTCCTTCGCCTCGCGCGAAGCCCGTAGCACTTTCAAGAAATACTGCTCGAACGACATATCGCCGAGCTCGGGCTTCATGGCATCCTTCTCGAACAGGTTTGGTGTATGGTCGAGCGCGAGTTCCTGGCCCATGTAGGTCATCGCGACACCTGGAAGGAACTGGTAGAGCGCGGTCCACGCGCGGAGTCGATCGCCGCGTCCTAACCGACCGGCCGCGCGCGGCTGGTCGTGATTTTCGAGGTAGCGCAGCTTACGCGCGCCCTTTGGATAGAGAGTCTCCTGGACGTACAAGTACTCGAGATACCGCTCGATAGGCAACTCACCGCTCCAGACACGCTCGAGCCGCTCCCAGCCATCGTAGTCGTAGGTGAGGTCGAAGGCCGCCGCGTGCAGCTCCGGCTCAGCCCAGCCACCAAATCCCCGCATCCGCATGCTCCTTAAAAACGCGGGGTGCACGCTCTCGGCCAGCCACAGCAGCGGAGAGCGCTCCTTGCGCGCGCCTGGGTCGTACTGATTTACCCGCATGCGCGCCTGTTTCCAGAAATCGGCGGGCACGAGCGAAGCCACATCGCAGCGAAAGCCATCGACGCCTCTGTCGCGCCACATCGAGAGCGTGTCGATGAGCTCGACCCAAAGCTGAGGCGAGGACTGATAGTCGAGGTCGATCACATCGCTCCAGTCCTCGCACTTTCGCCAAGGCTGGCCGTCGGGACCACGCAAAAACCAGTCGGAGTGGTCGCGGACAAGCACTGAATCCGGAGAAGTGTGATTGTAGACGACGTCGATCATGACCTTTAATTTCAGCGCGTGCGCGGCGGCGATGAAAGCGCCGAAATCGGCCTCAGCGCCAAGCTCAGAGTTCACTGCGCGATAATCAGCTATGGCGTAAGGACTCCCAAGCGTGCCCTTGCGCGCCGCTACTCCTATGGGGTGAATGGGGGTGAGGTATACCCAGCCAAAGCCCATCGAAGCGATGCGAGCAAGGTGCGGGATAGCGGCGCGGAGTGTGCCCTCTTCGGTGAAATTGCGTAGATATATCTGATAGATCGACTCTGTCTCGGAGATCATTGGACGCTCCTTGGAGAAGAAACCAGCGGAAAGGCGCACGCGGCGCCTCGCATTTCGATATAAAAAGAGTATCAGAGGGCGCGGCCGCGAACAATCGGTAGCGCAAAAAGAGCCAGTCGCACCGCTCGGTTGGCGCTGCCGCAAGCAATCAGCATCGCACGCGGGCACCTTCGCGCTTCCCCGCGCCTGCCGCTTTTGCTATGTTTATGTCATGGGTACTTCCGCAGGGATTTCTGGGGCTCCTCGGATTGTCTCCGCGATAATGGCGATGCTCTTTCCGATCCTCGCCGTTTCCGGTCAGGCTGAGTCTTCCGAGCCCATGTGGGAAAATAAACTTGAAGTAAAAACCGCGTATGGCAGCGTACGCGGCAAAAAAGATCAAAACGATACCTACGCGTGGCTGGGCATTCCCTACGCCGCGCCACCCGTGGGGGCCTTGCGCTGGAGCGCGCCTCAAGCTCCGCAGGCATGGACCGGCGTGCGCGACACGACTAAATTCGGCAATCGCGCCATGCAGCGACGGCCGGTCGTGGGTTTGATAGACGGTTCCGAGGACTGCCTCTACCTCAACGTCTGGAGACCGGCGAATGATGAGCGCGATCTCCCGGTCTACGTGTGGATTCACGGAGGTGGAAACTCATCCGGAGCCTCGAACGCGGTTCCCGACTACTACGGAAACGCCTTCGCCTCAAAGGCCAGGGTCGTCTTCGTTTCGATAAACTATAGGCTAGGCGTCTTCGGGTGGTTTTCGAACCCCGCGCTCCGCGAGGGCGCCGACCCCGACAGCGCCTCAGGCAACTTCGGCACCCTCGACATTATCCAGACGCTGAAGTGGATCCGCCAGAATATCCGCGCATTTGGGGGAGATCCCTCTCGAGTGACGATTGCCGGAGAATCCGCGGGCGCCTTCAACGTGCTCACGCTCCTCGCCTCTCCTCGGGCGACAGGCCTCTTTCACCGCGCTGTCGTTGAGAGCGGATATAGGACGACCACCACGAAAGAGTCGGCGGAGCTATTCTCGAACGATTTTATCGCGAAGCTCCTCGTCCATGAAAAAGTGGTAGCCGATGAGCGGGAGGCGCTCGCCTTTATGGCGAAAACTCCCACGCGCGATCTCGCGGCTTGGCTTCGAAGCGTACCCGCCGCTCGCATCATCTCGCTCTTCAGTCCCTCTCCATCGGGAATGATCAATTTTCCCTACCCCTTCTTCGATGGCGATGTGCTGCCCGCAGAAGGCTTTGACTCGCTCGCGCAGCCAGTCTCAAACGTACCGATCATCATTGGCACCAACAGAGAAGAGACTAAGATATTCCAATGGCTCGGGCGCGAGAATCCACGCGATCCAGCGTATCAACCCTACGCGGAGCTGGCGAGCGCCCGATGGAAAGCGGACGGCGCCGACAGCGTGGCCGACGCGCTCAGTTCGCGCCCCGACAGCGCGCCGATCTATGTCTATCGATTCGATTGGGGAGCCTATCATCTCGATGGCTCCAATGTCCTTCCAGAACCTGTCGCTCGGCGGCTTGGCGCCTTTCACTCGCTGGAAATCTCATTTTTCTTGGGAACTGACAGCATCCAGGGGAATATTATTTTCTTCAATAGAATAATTACGCGCGAGAATGAAGCGGGGCGACGAGCGCTTCAGGCCCAGATGCTCTCGTACGCGCGGAATCTCGCCTGGACGGGAGACCCGAATACAGCGCCTTCGTGGGCACGAGCCCAGAGCCCCAATGTAGATGCGACGGGGCTATCTGAGCCATCTGAAATTTCCGAGCCAAGCGCGGCCGCGACATCCGTGATGCCGCAGCAGCCCGCCCTTCTCCCTCTCTGGGTAGCATGGAGCGCCAAGGATGCGGCCCCCGCTTTCATGCGGTTCGACGCGAATCTCCAGATGGCTGCCAGCGCCATCGAACATGGCAGAATGACGAGGCAGAAGGTTGAAGCGTTGCTCGCCGCGTACCCAGAACCGCTCCAGTCTCGTCTCCGCGAGGCGCTCCGCAAGAGCGACCACTGATATGGAAGAGATCGATCGACGCGCGGACAGCCTGGAGAAAATGCGGCACCCGCAGTCAGAGGAGTCGGCGGAGAAAGCAAAAGAAGCAGAGGAAGTGGAGCGCTCGGGAGGCACCGAGGAAACAGGGAAGCAGGGCTTTGACGTAGCGTTCATTGGCGCCGCGCGCGACTATCGCATGCTTCTCGACAAAGGCTACCCAGTGGACGCCAGCCTCAAACTTGTAGGCGATCACTTCAGACTGACGCACAATGGCCGCATGATCCTCTACAGAGGCATTCTTTCGCGCTCTGCCTCACAGACCAATCTCGCCAAACTTGTCCGCGCCCCCTGGGAAGGAGCCACGCTCGCCATCGACGGCTACAACATCCTCTTCACACTCACGAACTATCTCCATGGCCACCCCATGTTTATCGCCACAGATGGGCTTCTGCGCGATGTCGGCGGCGCGCACGGACGAATCGCCGATCATCGTGGTTTCGAGCGCATGGCTGAACTCTGCGTCGCCATGCTGGCGTCGATGAGCCTCGGCGCGATCACGATCCTCGTGGCCGTCATGATGGCCGGGTGGATGGGTGTCCTGGGATCGATCCGGGGTGAGGCGGTGGCCGGGGTGATCGCTTCCCGGGGCACCGGATCGGCGGACGGGCTCGCGTCGCGAACGGCCGACCTCGATAAGGTCCAGGCGTTCCTTGAACAGAAGATCGTCCTTCAGAAGCTCGCGGATTACGGCGTCTCGCCCGACGAGGCGATGGCGAAGGTCCGGGCGATGAGCGACGGGGAGCTTCACCGGCTGGCCTCGCTGACCGACCGGGC
>JAKALZ010000114.1 GCA_021813065.1 bacterium | reverse complement strand
CGCGCAACGCGTGAATTTTCAAATCATCCAGAAGAATGGCTACAAACTCGTCACCGTCAACAATCTATGGCCAGGCGCGAACGCAAGCCGAACCTATGCGCTCTACCCACGGGGCTCCCAAGCTCCGCGTGACGTCAAGGCGGACTTATTTGTCCAGGTGCCGGTGCGCCGAACCGTGATCTACTCGACCACCTACATTCCCGCGATCGAATCGATCGGCGAGCTCGACACTGTCGTAGGTGTGGATAATGCGAGTTATGTGTACAGCCCCGCGCTCCGCGCGCGGATCGCGGCGGGCACAACGATCGAGACCACGAAAAATTTCATGCCCGATATCGAAAAGCTTATTGCCCTCAAACCCGATGTCATCTTTAACTATGGTGTCGGCAATGAGTGGGACACCTACCCGAAAATGCAGGAAGCGGGGCTGCCCGTCGTGCTCCTTGGCGACTGGAACGAGCAGGACCCTGTGGCGCGCACCCAATGGGCTGTCTTCATCGCGGCGTTCTACAATAAAGAATCGCTGGCACAGGCCCGCGTTGACGCGCTTGGCAAAGCGTACGCGACTCTCAAGAATCTCGCCTCTGGCGCGCTTGATCGACCAAAGGTGCTCGTTAACGGTCCATTTCAGGGCGTGTGGACCGTCTCGGGAGGACAGAGCTACATGGCGCGCCTCATAAAGGACGCAGGTGGCGACTACCTCTGGGCGGACAGCGCATCCACGGGCGGCATCAATCTTTCGGTCGAAGCGGCCTTCGATCGTGGGCTTCGCGCGGATGTATGGCTCAACCCGGGGTACGGTGTGCGGCGTCTGAGCGATGTGCGCGGGCTCGATCCGCGCTTCGCGACGCTCCCTGTACTTGGAAGCGGCAATGTCTGGATCAATGAGCGGCGAATGTCGCCTGGCGGGGGCAACGACTACTTCGAATCCGCTGTCATGAACCCGAACCTGGTGCTCGAAGACCTTATCGCCATCCTCCATCCAGACCTGCTGCCTGGGCACGTCTTTACTTATTACAGGAAGCTGAGTGAATAGAACCACGAGGCTGATCGCGGGGCTCATGGGCGCCGCGATATTCCTGGCCCTCGTCGATCTCGCGACGGGGTCGGTGCGCATTCCGATTGCGGAGGTGTGGCGGGCTCTCTTTGGGAATGCGCAGCGTCCCGAGTGGAGAACAATACTGCTCGTGTTCAGGCTCCCGAAAATGCTGACCGCGGTGATCGCGGGGGCGAGCCTCTCGGTCGCGGGCCTCGTGCTGCAATCGATGTTCCGCAACCCGCTCGCGGCGCCGGACTCTCTCGGCATTGGGGCGGGCGCGTCGATCGGCGTGGCGCTGCTCATGTTCGCGGGCGGGGCGCTCGGCGCGGTCGGCGGCGGCGCCCAAGGCGTCGGCACACAGACGAGCGCGCTCTTGGGCAGCCTCGCGCCCCTCGGCTACTCGCTGCTCATCGTCGCCGCGAGCGCGGGAGCGGCGTTCGTACTCATCGTCATTCTTTTCATATCGCGAAAATTCGAGCAAGCGGTCACCGTGCTCATCATGGGAATACTGGTCGGCTACCTCACCTCGAGCTTCGTGTCGCTCCTCGTCTATTTCGGCTCGCCGCAGAAAGTGCAGCTCTACCTCTCGTGGACCTATGGCTCTTTCGGCGGCGTGCGCACGCGAGACCTACCGTGGATGGCAGGTGCCGCCGTGATCGGGCTCGCCCTCGCGGCAATCGACATCAAGGCGCTCAATGCCTTCCAGATCGGCGAGCGTTTCGCGTTCACGATCGGAATCCGCGTGCGCGCCGCGCGGACAAGGCTTCTTATCGCGGCGGCGCTCCTCGCGGGGACTATTACGGCATTCTGCGGACCAATCGCCTTTCTTGGGATCGCGGCTCCCTACGCGGCGAGGCTCCTCGCGAAGAGCGCCGAACACCGTCATCTGCTGCCGACCGCGGCGCTTACGGGAATCTGCGTGGCGCTGCTCGCCGACGTGATCTCCTCGCTGCCGGTGTTCGGCGCCGTGCTGCCAATCAACCCCGTGCTCGCCCTCATCGGCGCGCCGCTTATTCTCTCGATGTTCTTCCGCAGGAACGATGGCGCGCGCATAGAGGCCGTCGCATGAGCCTGCGCGAGGCGCCTCGCCATGTGCCAGGTATTCCTGACAACGTCGGGCGGCTTCCACGTGGCATCAGTGCGCACACCTCTCCCTTCTCCCAGGATGTGCGGCGCGACGAGATCGGACGCGAAACCACGCCAATACTTGAAGCGTACTCGCTCTCTATCGGTTGGATCCAACGCAAAATACCGCATGTTTTGGTTTCGAATATCAATTTCAAGGTGACGCCGGGGCATCTCATCGCGCTCGTGGGGCCGAATGGAGCCGGTAAGTCAACGCTGCTCAAGACAATCGCGGGACTTCTCGCACCCTGTGGAGGTTCGTTTTCGATTTCGGGTTCGCACGGTTCCACGCTCTCGGTTGAGGAACGGGCCAGCCTCCTCGCGTGCGTGTTCAACGAGCGGATCGAGGCGGGCTATCTAACGGTCGGAGAATTTGTAGCTTTCGGAAGGTATCCTTACACCAACGCGCGCAACAGGCTTTCGCTCGAAGATATGAGGCACATCGACCACGCTCTTGAACTCGTCGGAATGCGCGAGTTTATAAAGCGGACTTTCTCGAGCCTCTCCGACGGCGAGCGGCAGAAAGTCCAGCTCGCGCGCGCGGTTGCTCAAGATACGCCGCTCCTCATCTTCGACGAGCCCACCGCGTTCCTCGACGCGCCTTCGAGAATCGAGATATTCAGACTCGCGGACCGCCTGATACAGGAAGCTGGAAAAACGGTGCTCATCTGTACGCATGAGGTTGATCTCGCGCTGCGAACGGCTGATGTGCTCTGGGTGATCGACCGCGAGCACCGCTTCCTGGCGGGTTCGCCCTCGGTGATCGCGCACTCCGGCGCGATTGGGCGCGCCTTCGATCTGCCCACGGTGGCCTTCGACCCCGTGAGTGGCGCGTTTCACGCGCGCACGCCGCGGAACTGAGCCACAGAATTAGAACTTATACCCAAACCTTCGGAGCATCGACCGGCGCGCAGCCTTGTCGGCATCGCCCTCGACGCCCTTCGGAGAAGAGCCGTCCACCACCCCGAGGATGCCCGCGCCCTGCTCTGTCACCGCACGCACCACTTCCACAGGATTGGCGGTAGCGCAGAAAATTCGGCAGGTTTCCGAATTCGCCTTGATGCGGTCGAGCACATTGATTGGGTAGGCTCCCGGTCCGATCACGAGGTAAAACGTGTGGCCCGCGGCGACTGCTTGCGCCATCTCAGTCGCGACCTTTACGAGCGCCTGATCGGTGCCCTCCGTGCGCACGAGGCAGGGGCCCGACGCCTCATTGAAGGCGAGACCGAACTTCGCCCCGGGTACCGACGACATCATGATCTCCGCGATGTCCTCCGCGGTTTTGATGAAGTGGGACTGGCCCACGATGATGTTGCAGTCTTTGGGAAACACGAGCCGCACAGTGTCGATCGTCATCGATGATTCCTCCTAACCACGTCGAAGGCGCACGCTCGCACGCACGCTCACGCGCACACACGCCGCGAGGCCCTGCGCCTTCGCGCCCGTAACGCATCAGCGCCTCAAATCTACGGCGGCTGTGGATCTATTGCGCTACATGCCCCACAGGGGCGACATAGAGCGCGAACATATCCTCGCCATCGAGGCCGAGATACGCGTCGAGTTTGCTCTGATCGTAGGCGCCGATAGCGCAGGTGCCAAGATTGAGCGCCTCGCAGGCGAGATAGAGATTCTGGCATGAATGCCCAGCATCGAGCGCGACGAGCTTATCCGCGGCTTTGCCATAGCGCCACTCGCTCCGGTATGGTACCGCTGCCCATATAATGATGCAGGCCGCGTTCCAGAATTGCCCATTGAGCGCTTCATTGAGAGCTTCCGAATCGTCGCCCTGCCGCTCGAGCACGAGTTGATGCTCCACCGGAAGATATCGGTAGAGCCCGACATTGAGCTCTCCGATCCTGTGCGCGAAAACATAGACATCGAGCGGATGGCGGGCGCCACCCGACGGAGCCGTCCTGAAGGAGAATTTTCCGCGATTCTCCTTTACGCCCTCGATGGTCCAGAGGAGAAATGAGAGTTCCTCGAGGCTGAGGGGATCCTGAGTGTACTTCCTTCGGGACTTGCGCGTACTGAGAAGCCGGTAGAGCATTGCGGCGTCAGCGCTCCGCGCTGAGACTGTCGCGGCTGTCGCGCCAGATGCCTCGGAGGTTTCTTCTCGCGCCGCTGAAAGAGTATCGGGTTTTGGAAGCGGTATCACGCAATCTTCGGGAGCGGGCGGTTCCTCCTGGAGCGGGGCGGGCACGCCCTTCGACTGATCCGTCAGGCCGCTCTTCACCAGATGCCAGTTGGATTTGAGAAACCATCGTCCTTCAATAGGCTCATACTGCATGTCAGACTCCCAATGTTCCCTTTTCGCGCAGCACGCGTTCGGCTTCACGCACCGCGTGTTCAATGAGCGGATTGCAGACGGACGCTCCCAGCTGCTTGCGCTTCACCTCATCGCGGCCTTCCTGCGTCCACAGGTCGGCTCCCTCCAGAAGCTCCCTGCACTCGATGCTTCCCTTGTGGGCCCTGAGCCGCTTGATATAGTCGGAGACCACACCATAGAGCGCGAGCTTCTTCTCCTGATCCTCCGGCTCGGAAGCCCCGAGCGCGCAGGAAAGCACCATGATGCCGCCGGTCACCGCACCGCAGGTCATCCCCATGCGCCCGATGCCACCGCCAAAACCTCCGGCGACCTTGTGGGCAGCGGCTACGTCTAAGCCCAAATCTTCGGCGAACACCGCAAATACTGCCTGCGAACATGCTGAACCCGCGGTGTGGAGGGCAATCGCCTTCTCTGCTCGTGTCATAGTACTCCTCATATATCACCTGAAGGAGCGCGTCGTCGTAATCGCCTTGCGCCAGCCTTCGATGAGCTCCACGCGCGCTTCCTCGCCCATTTTCGGGCTGAATTCCCTGCGCATGCGCCAGTTTTTCCGCACGTCGTCGAGGTTCTCCCAGTAACCCGTCGCGAGGCCCGCGAGGTAGGCGGCGCCGAGCGCCGTCGTCTCGCTCACTTCGGGGAGAATGACGCGCGTGCCGGTGATATCGGCTTGGAACTGCATGAGGAAGGAGTTCTGCGAGGCACCGCCATCGGCCTTGATCGACGAGAGCTCGCGCCCGGAGTCGCGCTGCATCGCGTCGAAGAGGTCCATCGACTGATAGGCGATCGCCTCGAGCGCCGCGCGGACAAAGTGCGCCCGCGAAGTTCCGCGCGTAAGCCCCACCACGGTTCCCCGCGCTTCCGAATCCCAGTACGGCGCGCCAAGCCCGACGAAGGCCGGCACGATGTAGACACCCTGGCTGTCCTCGACTGAGCGGGCGAGCTGCTCGCTCTCGGCGGAATCCGCGAGCATACCCATCTGGTCGCGGAGCCACTGGATCGCCGCGCCCGCGATGAATACTGAACCCTCGAGCGCGTAGGTGTAGCCCTTGCCGAGGTCCCAGGCCACCGTCGCCAGGAGATTGTGCTTCGACTCGACGGGGAAGGGCCCCGTGTTCATGAGCGTGAAACAGCCCGTGCCGTAGGTGTTTTTCACATCGCCCGGCTCGAAGCACGCGTGCCCGAAAAGCGCCGCCTGCTGATCGCCCGCGACACCGGTTACGGGAATGGCTGCTCCGAAGAGCTCCTTCTTCGCGGTGCCGAAGAAACCCGATGAAGGTTTGACCTCAGGGAGAATGCGCGCTGGCACTTCGAGAAGGCGTAGAAGCTCCTCATCCCAGCGCCGCTCGAAAATATTGAAGAGCATCGTGCGGCTCGCGTTGGATGGGTCGGTAGCGTGCACGCCGGTCAGGTTGTAGATGAGCCAGGAGTCGATTGTTCCAAACATGAGCTCGCCGCGCTCCGCGCGCGCCCGCAGCTCGGGGTGCTCGCGGAAGAGCCACGTGAGCTTCGTCCCCGAAAAGTACGCATCGAGCACGAGTCCGGTTTTTTCGCGGATAATTCCCTCCGCACCCCTCGCCCTCAGCTCATCGCAGATGCCGCTTGAGCGCCTGCACTGCCAAACGATCGCGTTGTAGACCGGTTTGCCGGTCGCGCGCTCCCAGAGCACTGTCGTTTCGCGCTGGTTCGTAATGCCGATGGCGGCGATCTGCGTCGGCTCTATCTGCGCCGCTTCGATAGCCCCGCGCGCCGCGTCGAGCTGCGTGCGCCAAATCTCTTCAGGGTCGTGCTCCACCCAGCCGGGCTTCGGAAAAATCTGCCGGAAGGGAATCTGCTTGACGCCGATGATGATCCCATCGTGATTGAAGAGTATCGCCCGAGACGTGGTCGTGCCCTGATCGAGGGCGAGAATATAGGTTGAATCGCGGTCC
>JAKALZ010000113.1 GCA_021813065.1 bacterium | reverse complement strand
TCTGAAAATCACGTCCCACTGCGTCGCGATCATGCCGGACAGCATGAGAATCGAGCCGGCGATGTTTCGAAAGCCAGCTGGCTCGGCGAGGAGCAGGATTCCTCCAATTGTCGCGAAGACACCTTCGAGGCTCATGAGAATCGAGGAGTGCGCCGGCGGCGCGTCTCGCTGGGCGACCACCTGGAGCGTGTAACCGACCCCGACAGACGCGAGTCCGCCGTACAGTATCGGCACGGCGGCCTGCCAGATCGCCATAAGCGAGAGCGGTTCGGCGATCGCTGCCACCACCATCGAAAACAGCGCACACCAGGCGAACTGCGCCGAGGCGAGCTTGAGGGGATCGATCTGCCGCGACAGGTAGTCGATAACAAGCACATGGGCTGTCCAAAAGAACGCCCCGACAATCACGAGCAGATCGCCCGGGTTGAACTTTCCCAGGTTGCCCGGCGCGCTCAGCACATACATGCCGGCCGCTGCCAGAACCGCCCCGATCCAGGTGGGGAGCCCTGTTCTGTGGCCCAGCGCGATCCCTGCGATCGGCACAAGCACCACATAGAGCCCCGTCAGAAAGCCAGCCTTCCCCGCGGTAGTGTACTGAATCCCGATTTGCTGCAGTGACGCGGCGATAAAGAGCACCGCGCCCGCGGCGAGGGAGCCAAAGATGAAGAATCGCCGATCAACCAGCCGCGTCGGCGTGCGCTTCTGCTTTCCAAGGAAGCGTATCAGCGGCAGCAGGCTCAGGCTCCCCAGCGCGAAGCGAATACCATTGAACGTAAAAGGGCCGATATGCTCCATCCCCACCCGTTGCGCCACAAACGCGAATCCCCACACAATCGAGGTCAGGAGCAGCATGCTGTCGGCGCGCAGCGCTTTTTTGTTCATAGCGTCGCGCCTCGCAGCGTTTCCACCATCTCATCCGCCATGTCGGCTACGGTCTTCTGGATTTTCTGCAGCAATTCGGGGCTAGCATGTTCGTAATGAATGCCGCAGATTGCGGCGGTAACTCGTCCGAGCTCCTTCGCGAAGCGTTCGGCGAGGGCTCTGCTGATCGCGTCGTCTCTATGCCCTGGCGCGGTAAGAGTCGATACCGATGCGCTGAGGGTTCCTCGATCGTTGCGGTAGGGGATGGCGAGCGAGACTGCGCCAATGTGGGCCTTGTCGCCTCCGCCGCAGATCAGCTGGAGGTCGCCGCCGACGAATCGACAGATGAGGACTATTTTTCTCTCTTCGATTTTTTGTGTCATTTCAAGGCAATCGTTTAAATCCATATTTCCATTCCTCGGTGTGGCACAACAAGGGGATATATCCTCTGTCTTAGGCTGTCGTGATCTTGGTCTGCTTCGCGTGCGGGTGTCAAGGATAGCTGAGAGGAGCGACTCCTATCGGAGTACAGGATACGTACCTATACTTTTATGCGAGGAAATTGCAGTATCCTACAACCTAGCTTCAAATCACCCCAAGCTTCCTGAGCACCCGCCGCATGATCGCGATATTCCGCGCGGCGCTTTCGGTGTCCTCTGAACCCCAGAGGGCGTCGAGCCGCCGCAGCCACTCCTCGGAGAGGTGCGCGGCGGGGTCGTGGGCGCGGATGCGCCTGAGTTCGAGCAGGGCTGCCGCCGAATCGGCAGTGAGGAAGGCGTGGCTATTCGGATGCCGCTTGATGGCGCTCGAGGGGATATCCTGGATCACCTCGTCCGTGCCGTAGGTGGCGAGCACTGAGTACATTTTCGACGTCTGAGGCACATTGTCGATGATGAGGCGCGCCTTGAGAAAGAGCGCGACATCGCAGGTGTAGGCGTGCCGGGGGACGTCGGATTCCTTGTGGAAATATTCTGGCCAATCGAGCATCTGCTGATGGATGTTTGCCTCATTCATGGGCACGCGGATGATCCCTGGGGCTCTATCGAGCGGTGTCTCGCTGCCGTGGAATCCCCAGTGCCCGTCCATGCCGATGCCCTTGAGCTGCACAAGAAACGTCTTCGGATCCTCAGCGATCGCGAGGAGCCGGCGGGCGTAGGCTTCCGCGACCTGGTGCTCATCGCCCTGCCCAAGCTCCAGCAAATGGATTCCCTTTAGCTCGCCGACGACGCGTTCGAGCGGCTCGAAGAGCCGCGATTCGAGGAGGTGGCGGAAAGTGATGGGAAAGCGGCGGTCGCCCCGCGCGATGGGGTAGTCGTCGAATTGGAAAAATTCTGTTTCGGCGCAGAGCGCGGCATAGGCGGGATTGGCGGCGCACAAATCCACGAAGGCTCTGTAGAACGCGAATCCGCTGGGCGCCGCCATGAGCCAGAGCACCGGTTTCTTGCCTGCCAGATGGGCTTCATGCATCGCTTCGAGCGCGAGCCGGGCCGAAGCCAGACCCATGCTCGCGGCGTCCGGCAGCACATGTACCTTAGTAGCGCCGGCGAAAAATTCCATACTGTCCTTTCTATGGCGATCCATATTTCCTTCCATGTCGCGCTCCGCGGCGGTCTCAGCCGAGATGCTTGATGAGGGGTATATACTTGTCCTCATACGCCTTGTTCTGCTGATCTCCGCCAGGAAGATTCGCGCTCACCCAGATAGGCGGTTCAAAGCCGAGGCTCTTGAGCGCCTTGGTGATTTCTATCATGAGGCAGTTGATCGCGACGACATTGCAGATCGTGGCGGTGGGGCCGACCTTCTGCGCGATTCCCTCAATTTCCACCACCGCGTCGCCGTAGGGGATGTGGTTGTCGATAAAGAAATCGACTTCCTGGTAAAGGTTTTTGCCCGAAGGATGCCGCGAGGGGTGGTCAAGCGCCAGCTTGTCGGCGAAGGATCGGCTCGTGATGCCGATGCTGATCATATTTCGCTTTTTTGCCTCGAGCGCGGAGTCGATGCACATCGAATTGATCCCGTAGGCGTTCGCGATGATGATGACTTCGCCAGGATTTTTACCGAGGCGGTAGGCGTCGAACACTTTCTGGGCATACCCCGGGAGCCGCTCGATGTAGTTCGATCGCTTGGCGCCGTGAATCAGGTTGGTGCCAGGGTCGAGGATCGAGTTGACCACCGCGAGCCCGCCCGAACGCCAGAGCACTTCCTCCGCGGCCATGTTCGAGTGGCCGCCCGGGCCGATCACGTGCAGAAGGTTGCCGGCGACAATCGATTCGGCCGCGGCGCGCGCCGCGCCTTTGATTACTTCTTCTTCGCCCATCACTCCTTCGACAATCTTCGAGATAGCCTGTGAGTATGCGATTAGTTCTTCGTTCATCGTGTACCTCGCTCTTGTGTCGCAAAATTAAAAATATTGCTCAGGCTGAAATAAATCATAAGCACTGCGCAGGCAGGCACCGCAAGGTATGCCCAGCCCGTGGGGAAATCCCAGGTGTCGAAGGGTATTCTCATTCTGACCCTGGTGATCTTAATGCCGCTCATCAGCATGACGCCAAAGAGCGGGATCTGGCCGATCTGGATGATGATTTCCATGATTCGCCTGCGCGAGGGCTTCATTTTTCCCAAGAAGAAATCCATCAACATGTGCTCGTTTTTGCCTACGAGCACCGCCGCGCCGAGGAATACGATCCAGATGAAGAGGAATCTCGAAAAGTCAGGTATCCATATCCAGGAAATTCCCCAGATGTAGCGCATGACAATTCTCAGGATATTCAGCAGAAACAGAAGAAGGAACATAGTGCCACTCAGAATGCCTATGATTGAGTACAAGGTCTCGTTCAGACTCTTTTTCATGTTAATCCTCAGAACAATAGATTCGGTATGAACATCACGATCTGCGGAACGTAAGTGCAGATGAACACCACGATAAAGAGCGCGATGATATACGGCATGCTCGCCTTAGTGAGCGTCCCGAAGGGAATGTTCGCGATCTTGGTTTCGACGAAGAGAAGCGCGCCGACAGGCGGAGTTAAGAGTCCCACCATGAGGTTGAACACGGTGATCACGCCGAAATGCACGGGATCGATGCCGAGGCTAATCGCGATGGGCATCAGAACCGGAAAGAAAATCAGCATTACCGGAATGGCGTCGATGATGCAGCCCATGAATATATAGAAAATGTTTATCGCGAACAGAAAGGTCAGCTTGTTGAAGTGGAGAGTCAGCATGAACACTTGCAGCTTCTCGCCGAGCTGCTCCTGCACAACGATGTACTGGAAGAGGCCAACCACCGCGAAAATAATCATGATGGAAGTCGACGAGACCGCGGTATGTTTCATCGCTGTGAAGAGATCCTTCAGCGTCAGACTCTTGTACACGAAAAATGAGATGATGAGGATATAGAGAATCGCGAGCGCGGCGACTTCGACGAGGGTAACAACTCCGAGGACCACGCCCAGTATGATGATAACGGGGGTGAGCAGCGCGAAAATGGTCTCTTTGAACAGCTTCCAGAATTCACGGAAGCTATGCGTGACTTTTACCACCGGATAATTTCGTTTTTTGCTTAGGAAATAGACATAGATCGCGAGAAAAATCGCCATGAGCAATCCCGGGCCGATACCGCCGAGAAAAAGCTTGCCTATGGAGAGCCCACTGATAACACCGATGTAGATCATCGGGATGCTCGGCGGGATGATGGGGCCGATGACCGCGGCCGACGCGTTGATGGCTGCCGCGAAGGGCTTGTCGTAGCCCTGTTCCTCCATGGTGGGTACCAGCATCGACGATACCGCGGTAGCGTCCGCGACCGCCGAGCCCGATACGCCCGCCATGATAAAGTTGACGAGAATGGTCACATACGCCATGCCGCCTCGCAAACCGCCTACAAAGAATATGGCGAAATCGGCGAGCTTCTTGGTGATCCCTGTTCGGTTCATGAGTTCGCCAGCAAGAATGAAGAAGGGAATGGCCACGAGCGAGGAGGAATCGACACCCTGCACCATATACGCGGCGACAGAATTAAGCGAGGTCTGTCCGGTGATCAGAATGTACAGAATCCCGGAAAGCCCCATAGAAACCCATATCGAGAATCCAAACGCGAAAAAGAGGAAAAGCAGTAGAAACAGTATCACGATCATGGCGGAACTCCATTGTGAACCGCCTCCAGAGCGCCAAAGTGGCACCCCGAAGGCGCGATCACCTCATTTTGGTTGGATCGATTTAATCTTCTGCATCAGACCGACGGGCCACTTAGTGCCTTCGTAGTCGTTGAAAATGCCATCGAGCTTGGCTTGGATCGAGAGAAGATCCGGTTCGAGCACAGTCATCTTGGTTTTCAGGAATGCGTAGACATCGGCGAGCTGCTTCTGCGTCAGTTCGGTCTCGTAGTTGCCCGCGGTTTCGGTTGCTTTGAAGATCAAATCCTTGTCTGCGGCGGACAGGCGATTCCAGAAGCTGGTTGTGGTGTAGAAGGTCTCGATGTCGCGGATGTAGTCGGTCTTGGTGTAGTATTTCTGCACTTCAAAGAGACTTAGGGATTGCACCGTGATCGCTCCATTCTCCTGCGCGTCGACGACGCCGGTCTTGAGCGCCATATAGAGCTCGGACAGGGCGATCTGCTGTGGGAGCGCGCCGAGGGCCTGCATAGCGCGGAGCACGGTGGGGCTCGCGGCGGTTCGGATTTTGAGCCCTTTGAAATCGTCGGCTTTCACGACAGGGCGGTTGCTCGTGAGCCCGCGTGGCGCCGTGTCGCCGTTGATGTTGATGATCTTTATGCCGGTTTCCTTCTCAGCCTTCTCTTGGACTGGCTTGAAGAAATCCGACTGCAGGCTCTTGCGCATGTGGTTGTAATCCTTGAAGAGGAAAGGCATCGCGGTGATCTCGTACGCTTCGCCTCCCTTTACCCACGCGAAGGTGTTGATACCGCCGTACATCATCTCGAGGTCGCCAACCTGCATCAGAGCGAACATCTGCTTCGGATCGCCCAGCTGGCTGTTGGGGTAGACCTTTACCTCGATTCTGCCGTTGGAACCAGATTCGACGAGCTCCTTGAATTTCAACGCGGCGAGATGCGTCGGGTGGTTTGTGTCGCGAATGTGCCCAAGGCGAATGGTGATCTTCCCTTGCGCGAACACCGTGGTTGCCGCAAGAATCAACACAAGACACACTACGGCAAATTTTTTCATACCTGCCTCCTTGCAAAATATCTCATACGCCTGATGCACTCGGTGTATCGGCGCGAGTTACGGTATCTGGTTCGAGCGCCGCGGGCTTTATGGAGAGCTCAGTCGAACTCCAGTCCAGCGCTTCTTTGAAGTGTTGAATGAGGGCGTGGTGGGCGAGTTGAGGATCCCTGGCCCGGATTGCCTGAATGATCAATCTGTGGAGCGCGATGAATTCCTTCATGTCGGTGGTGTGGTAGCGGTTCATCACGGTGAGGCTGCGCTGCACGGTGGAGAATATCTTTATGAGATTCAAGAGCAGCTGATTTCCGAAATCGCGATAGAGCGCGAGGTGGAAGAGCGTGTGGATCTGGATCATCGAGGACTCGCTGCCTCCGTCCGAATTG
>JAKALZ010000112.1 GCA_021813065.1 bacterium | reverse complement strand
ATCTATGGCCCCCCATGGAGTTTGTGGACGCAAACAAGAACATCGTCGGCTTTGACATCGATCTCGTGAATGAGATCGCCAAGGCGGAAGGCTTCCAGGTCGAGATCAAGAACACCGCCTGGGACGGCATCTTCGCCGGTCTCGCCGCGGGCAACTACCAGGTCATCGCGTCTTCTGTCACCATCACGGACGAACGCAAGGCGACCATGGATTTCTCTGATCCCTATGTCAACGCGGGCCAGGTTCTCGTCGTCCGCAAAGATGCAACCGGCATCAACTCGCTCAATAACCTCGTCGGCAAGAAGGTCGGCGCTCAGATCGGCACCACTGGCGCTATCGAGATTGGCAAAGTTCAGGGCGTCGAACTCAAGACCTACGATGAAGTCGGCCTCGCGTTCGAAGACCTCGTGAACGGCAACATCCAGGGCGTCGTCGCGGATTCGCCCATCGCCGCGAACTTCGCGCTCCAGAACGCCACCTACAAAGATAAATTGATGATCGTCGGCAAGCCTTTCACCGATGAGTGGCTCGGTTTCGCGTTCAAGAAGGGCGACACCAAGACCCTGAAGCTCTTCAACGACGGACTCGCCAAGGTCAAGGCGAGCGGCAAACTCGACGAGCTCCAGAAGAAGTGGCTCCAATAGGCTGGTCCAACAATAAAAATGAAAGGATCTCCGCGTACGGATCGAAATTCCAAGTCTTCAGAAAAAACGACGATCAACGTCACGGACGGCACCCTCATCCCCTTAAAGGATGAGGGCAGCCTCCTTACTTCGTGGAATATCGCGTTTTTTGGCGCGATATTCTTGCTCATCCTCCTCCCGATACTGAGTCCCGATCCCTACCTCCGTATACTCTCATTTGTACCGGATGGGCTCATCGCGACATTCTCCGTAACCCTAGTCTCGATCTTCTTCGCGCTGCTCATCGGGCTCTTCGCGGGGCTTGGACGAATTTCGCAGAAGCTGTTCATCAACCGCATCGCGACGGTATACGTCGAGGTGATCCGAGGCATTCCGCTCCTTGTGCAGCTTTTCTACATCTACTATGCGCTCGGACCGCTCCTTAGGCTCAAAGGTCCCGCCGCCGCGATCCTGGCCATGTCAATCTGCTACGGCGCCTACATGGCCGAAATTTTCCGTGCGGGCATGCAGGCCATTCCCCGAGGCCAAATGGAAGCCGCGCTCGCGCTCGGCATGTCGCGCTCGATGGCGATGCGCAAAATCATCATTCCTCAAACGATTCGAATAATCCTTCCACCCATCGGCAATGAGTTCATCGCACTCCTCAAGGATTCGTCGCTCGTGTCGATTCTGGCGGTTTCCGACCTGCTCCGAAGAGGAAGAGAGTACGCATCCACTTCATTCAGATATTTTGAGAGCTACACCATCATCGCGCTCATTTACCTCGTGATGACGCTCTTCTTCTCGCGGCTCGTCGCCATGATGGAAGAAAGGTTGAGGCACCGTGGAAAAGTACATTGAAATCGTCGACGCCGTAAAAACGTTCGGCAGCGTCCAGGCGCTGCGCGGCGTCAATCTCACCGTCAAAAAGGGAGAAGTCGTGCTCATCATCGGACCTTCGGGTTCGGGAAAGAGTACGCTGCTCCGTTCCGTGAATCGCCTCGAACGGCTCGACTCCGGCAGAATTCTTATCGACGGCGAGAGCGTCACCGACCCCAACTCTGATATTCGCCATATCCGTGAAGAGGTCGGCATGGTGTTTCAGAGCTTCAATCTCTTTCCACACCTGTCCGTGCTTGACAACATTTCGCTCGCGCCGGTCTCGGTACTGAAAAAGCACAAAGACGAAGCGATCGAGATCGCGAAAAAGTTGCTCGCGAAGGTTGGCCTCTCCGACAAGGAAAAGGCATGGCCCGAACAGCTCTCCGGTGGTCAGCAGCAGCGCGTCGCCATCGCCCGCGCGCTCGCGATGAACCCCAAGGTCATGCTCTTCGACGAGCCGACGAGCGCGCTCGACCCCGAAATGATCAAGGAAGTCCTCGATGTCATGACGGAACTCGCGCGCGAAGGCATGACCATGCTCGTGGTTTCGCACGAGATGGGATTCGCCCGCGCCGCGGCGCACCGCATCATCTTCATGGACGCAGGCCAGATCATCGAAGAGGCGCCGCCTGAAACCTTCTTCACTTCACCGCGCGAAGAACGCACGCGCAAGTTCCTCGAGCACATACTTTAAGCATTGGCGCGACGCCATGCCCCAAAAGCGCCCCAAAAGCGCCCCAAAATCCGCCACAGGAGTTCGCGGCTTAATTATTGACGTAATGTTGCAATATTGACATAATATTCAACAACGGAGATAGAAATGGCAAAGGATAAAAATTGGCACGGCGTGCCACGTTCCGAGGTTTCTTGGTACCCCATTATTGACTACTCCAAATGTACCAACTGCGGCTTATGCCTCCTGAGCTGCGGCTCGGGAGTGTTCGCGTTTGCCACGAAAGATGGCACATACCGAGTATACAGCCCGCAATCATGTTCCATAGGATGTACAACCTGCCAAAGAGTGTGCCCCGAAGATGCGATATCATTCCCCAGCAACGCAAAATCTTTGGTAAAGAACCTGATCATCAAGTACAAAATCTATCCTGCCGTAAAAAACGAGCTTCAGGAAAGGCTTTCGAAGTATCCTGATCATATCGTCAATTCATCGTCCACGGTTGAAAAATGAAGGCACAATGATGGCAACAGATACATTTTTTTCGAAATGGCATGGCCTTGAGAGAAGCAATATCACCTGGTATCCCACCGTCGATCCGGCAAAATGCACTGGATGCGGTCTCTGTGTGGTAACCTGCGGTGAAAAACGAAACGTGTTCGGATTTGATACAACAGCCAACAAAGCGATTGTGCTCTATCCCGATCACTGCATGGTGGGTTGCAACAACTGCATGGTGGGCTGTCTTTGGAACGCGATAAGCTTTCCCGATGAACACATTGTCCGCGAGCTTGCAAAAACGATCGCGCCCGATCAGATACGAAAAGAGCTCGATGCTAAATTGACCGCGAATCCGGAATTGCGCATCGAAGAATAAATCCGTGCGTGCGATGCGCAAAGAAAAACCCATGCGCATCGCGAACTTCTTTCTACAGCGCTTATTCTTTAGCGATTTTTACTTCAACATTGGTATCGGCGCGGATATTGTCCGTCACAGGGCAACGATTCTCGGTCTCTTTGATCCATTCTTCGATTTGCGCATTCGTTGCGCCTTCAAAGTCCGGCACAATGTTCACGAGAATATTCTGAAAACCTGCCCGCTCTTCAAAAGAGCAGCCAAGGAAGGCGCATGGATTCATCACGCCTTCGATGCGTATCTTCATCCCATGCAAGGTTAATCCTCGCTGCTTCGCAACCTCGTGTCCCGTCACATTGAGACAGCCTGCAAGCGACATGAGAAGCATCTGTATGGGAGACGGCCCCTGGTCCGTTCCTCCAAGCGATTTCGGCTCGTCGATCACCACGGCGAATTTGCCGGATCGAAGATTTATTTTCGTCGGGTTTTCACTCTCGCCCGTAATGAGCACTTTCATCTCGCGTTTTGTCGATTCCATGATTCACTCCTTGAAAATATCTATATATAATAATATAGATATTTTAAAAATGAATCAATGTTTCAAAAGGATGAAACAACCTCAAATCTCATGTATATATCTCTGGATTGAGGCAGTCGCGCGGCTGCTTTCCTTCAAGCATGGCGATGAGGTTCTCCGCGGCGCGGAGGGCCATGCCGTCGCGCGATGTCGTAGTGGCGCTCGCGGTATGAGGCGTCATGACAACATTCTTGAGCTCGGCGAGGCCCTGTGCCGCTATAGGCTCGCGCTCGTAGACATCGATGCCCGCCGCGGCGATCCAGCCCTCGCGGAGCGCTCGCACCAGTGCTGCCTCGTCGACCACAGGCCCGCGCGATGTGTTGATCAACACGGCTGTGCGCTTCATCCTGCGCAGGGCACGCTCGTCGATGAGGTGGCGCGTCGCGGGCATGAGGGGCACATGCAGCGACACGAAGTCAGCGCGCGCCAGCAGCTCCTCGAGGGGTACGCGCTCGGCGCCGAGCTCGCGCTCCATCTCTTCGCCGCGGAACTCGTCGGTGTAGAGCACCTTCATGTCAAAGCCCTTCGATTTATGCGCGAAAGCTCTGCCGATTCGGCCGGCGCCAACCACGCCGAGCGTCGCGCCCGTCACCTCCTGACCGATGAACTGCAGCGGACCCCAGCCACCCCACGCGCCCGATCGCATTACCGCGTCCGACTCGACTACGCGCCGCCCCGCCGCGAAGAGAAGCGCCCAGGCCATCTCCGCGGTTGCGTTCGTGAGCACTTCCGGTGTGTTCGAGAGCGGTATCTTGCGTTTTGTCGCTTCGGCGATATCCATATTGTCGAAGCCCACGGCGTAGTTCGCGAAGCCTCTGCAGCGCGGCGCGGCATCGAAGACCTCAACGTCGATCCTATCGGTGAGGAGACTCACGACGCCGTCGGCTCCCGCTACTTTTTCGAGGAGCTCCTGCCTGGTCAGCGGCCTATCGTTCGGATTCACTTCGACGTCGTAGCGCGAACGCAGCAGTTCAATGCCGGGCTCAGGAATTTTACGCGTGATGTAAATTTTCATGGTATCTCCTTGCGGCCGATATTTCGTTCTGCATTATCGCTTGAATGGTATACGATACCATGTCAATATTATGTACCATAATGGCAACCTGAGTTAATTTGGAAGCCGTCAGAGGTATGAAAAAATCTGAACCATAAACTACTCCAAGGAGATTTTATGAGGAAAAACGTTATTATCGCCGCGACGCTGGCGCTCCTCGCGAGCACCGCCTACGCGGCTACGCTCGAGCCGCTCGCGCTTGTACCTACCCTCGATCCGCAGCGGTACATCGGCCGGTGGTACGAAATTGCCCGATTCCAGCATTTCTTTGAGACGAGCATCGTCGGCGCCACCGCGGAATACGCGCTTCGCCCCGATGGAAAAATTTCTGTGGTAAATTCCGGTTTTAAGAATACGCTCGATGGTAAGTTCACGGAGGCGAAGGCTGTCGCCTGGATTCCCGATTTATCAAAGCCCTCAGCCCTCAAAGTGCAGTTCTTCTGGCCCTTCGCCGCCGACTACCTCGTGTTTGGTCTCGACCAGGAAAACTATCAGTGGGCTGTCGTTGGAGCGAACAATCGAAAATATCTCTGGTTCCTCTCGCGCACGCCAGCTGTCGACCCCGCGCTGCTCGATCAAATGAAACAGCTCGCGGTATCGCAAGGGTATGATCTCTCGGGGTTATACATGGTGCCTCAGAAGGAGCGTTGAAAAAAGCGGTTGGCGCGCTCAGGTTACCGGTCCGGGATTAAAAAGCACGAGATCGTTGTAGAGGCCGTACTGGTCGACCCATGGTTTTTTGCGCCCGCTCGCCACATCGATGATACAGTTGAAAATTTCTCTGCCAATTTCTTCGATGGAAGCCTGTCCCTCAGCGATGCGCCCTGCGTCGATGTCGATGAGGTTTGGCCACTGGTGCGCGAGCCGTGAATTGGAGCTGACTTTTATGACGGGTGCTAAAGCGAGCCCATAAGGAGTGCCGCGCCCTGTCGAGAAGACCTGCAGGTGCATTCCCGACGCGAGCTGGAGCGTGCCGCAGATGAAGTCGCTCGCGGGCGTGGCGGCAAAGTAGAGGCCTCGCGACGCGGCGATAGCTGTATCGGGGTGGGCGCCGCTCGAAGATGCGCTGCCGCCCAATTGCGCAGATGCTGGCGCGCGCTCATAAATCTGCGCGTTTTCGTAGATTGGCGCCCGCTCGCCGGGCCCCAGCACGCCGACAATGGGACTCGTGCCCGACTTTGCGGACGACCCGAGCGCTTTTTCCACGATATTCGCGAGGCCGCCCTTCTTGTTGCCCGGCGCAGGGTTGGCGGAGCGGTCGGCCCCGCCGCGCGCGAGGTACTCGTCGTACCAGCGCATTTCGCGGACAAGAGCGGCGGCCACGCCGGGGGTAGCCGCGCGCGGCGCCAGGAGCTGAACCGCGTCCCTCACCTCCGTAACTTCGGAGAACATTACCGTCGCGCCAGCTCGGACCAGCAGATCCGACGCGTACCCGATAGCCGGGTTCGCAGTCACACCGGAAAACGCGTCCGAGCCGCCACACTGCACGCCCACCACCAGTTCCGACAGCGGACAGGACTCGCGGCGACGCGTTTCGAGCACCGCGAGTCGCACCTCGGCCGCACGCACAATCTCATCGACCATCGCGGGGAAGCCGGCCTGCTCCTGCAGTCTGATGATAGTGGGACCGAGAGCCGCGAATGAGCTCGGCGCCCTCGGACGCGCCAACAGCGGCGCGCGCGGCAGTTCGACTGGCACGATCCGCTCCGGCTGGAGCTTTTCGCAGCCCAATCCGACGATGAGCGGCATGCCGCCAAAGTTCGGATGCGACGCGAGATTGCGAAT
>JAKALZ010000111.1 GCA_021813065.1 bacterium | reverse complement strand
GGCTCTTCTGAATGAATTCTTCTTTCAGCATGTGGGCTCCTTTATACGTAGTATACCCCAGTTTTGGGAGCTGGGCGATTTCACTTTTGATCCTTTTTGCGCTTTTCGAGATACTCTTTGCGCAGCTCCTCCGACAGCGAGTTGGGCACACGCGAGTACTTCTCGAATTCCATCGAGAACTCGGCCTTTCCCTGTGTCAGAGATCGTAGGATCGTGGAGTAACCGAACATCTCGGAGAGCGGCACTTCGGCCTCGACGCGCGAGAATGTTCCGTCCTCGGTGTTTGCCACAATGATACCTCGGCGCTGGTTGAGCGACGCGAATACATTGCCCTGGAACTCTGTGGGTGTCTCGACAACTACCTTCATGATGGGCTCGAGAATCGTCGGTTTCGCCCTGTCATAAGCTTCGCGGAAGGCGCCGATCGCGGCGAGCTGGAACGCGATGTCGGAAGAATCGACAGGGTGGCTCTGGCCGTCGTTGATGAGACATCGCACGTTCGTGACAGGGAAGCCGATGAGCGTTCCCTTGACGATCGCCGCGCGGAAGCCCTTGTCGCAGGAAGGGATGAACTCGTTGGGAATCGAGCCGCCCTTGATCTGGTCGACAAATTCGTAGACTTCGTCTTTGAGGGGCTCGATGTAGCCCGCGACGCGGCCGTACTGTCCCGAGCCGCCAGTCTGCTTCTTGTGCGTGTAGTTGAAGTCGGCGCGCTGGGTGATGGCCTCGCGGTAGGCGACCTGGGGCATGCCCGTAGTCACTTCGCACTTGTACTCTCGGCGCATGCGCTCGATGTACACTTCGAGGTGGAGCTCGCCCATACCCTGAATGATGGTCTGGTTCGATTCCGGATCGACGTAGGTACGGAAGGTCGGATCTTCTTTGGTAAAGCGGTTGAGCGCCTTGCTCATCTGGTCCGAGCTCTTTGTATCCTTCGGATTGATCGCGAGTGAAATGACGGGTTCGGGAACGAACATGCTCGTCATCGCGTAGTTGAGATCGGGGTCGCAGAAAGTGTCGCCCGACGCGCACTCAATGCCGAAAAGGGCCACGATATCGCCGCAGTTGCCTTCCTGGATGTCCTCCATAGAAGCAGCGTGCATGCGCACAAGGCGGCCGACTTTGAATTTTCTGCGGGCGCGGGTGTTATAGAGTTCGTCGCCCTTCTTGATCAAGCCCTGGTAGATGCGCACATAGGTGAGCTGGCCGTACTGGCCGTCTTCGAGCTTGAAGGCGAGGGCGACAGTCGGCGCCTTGTCGTCGGACGAGAGCTGGGTTTCAGCCTCGTTCTTGTCGAGGTCGAGCGCGATGTTTGTGCGCTCGGATGGATCCGGCAAGAAGTTGATGACGCCGTCGAGGAGAATCTGAACGCCTTTGTTCTTGTAGGCTGAGCCCACGAACACCGGCACGAGCTTCTCTTCGATAGTGCCAGCCCGGATCGCGCCGAGAATCTGCTCTTTTGTCGGATTCCCTTCGAGGTATGCCTCCGCGAGCTCATCGGAGAACATCGAGGCTGCGTCGAGGAGCTCATCGCGGTACTTTTCCGCGTCGCCCATAAGGTGCGCGGGAATTTCGGCGTACCGCAAATCCTCACCATTTGGACCATCGAAGTACACCGCCCTCATGTCGATGAGGTCGATGATGCCCTCGAATTTATCCTCGAGCCCGATGGGCAGCGTGATGAAGGCCGGATTGAGGCCGAGTTTCTCAGCGAGTTGGGCTTTGACCTTGTAGGGGTTGGCGCCCGTGCGGTCGCACTTGTTGACGAATGCGACTCTGGGCACATGGTAGCGCTTGAGCTGACGGTCGACCGTGATCGACTGCGACTGCACGCCCGCGACAGAGCATAAGACGAGCACCGCGCCATCGAGCACGCGGAGCGAGCGCTCGACTTCGATGGTGAAGTCGACGTGTCCCGGTGTGTCGATGAGGTTGATCGCGTAATCTTTCCATTGAACGTTCGTCGCGGCGGATTGAATCGTGATGCCGCGCTCGCGCTCAAGGTCCATGGAGTCCATGGTGGCGCCCGCGCCATCCTTGCCCCTCACTTCGTGAATCGCGTGAATCTTTCGGCAGTAGAAAAGAATGCGCTCAGAGAGCGTGGTCTTTCCCGAGTCGATGTGCGCGGAAATGCCGATGTTCCGCATTGTGTGAATGTCAAATGCCATCTCGCTGCGTACCTCTTACAACGCAATATTGAAAAGACACCTCTGCAAGGAGGTGTCGTGTTCGCGGCAGCAGGACTGAACTGTGTGAAGATTGTTGAATTTTACGCAAAATATCACAGATGCAGGAAAATAAGCTACCTTTTCGCAAGTATAGCTTAAAGGTGCAAAAAGAGCAAGATATTGGCTTATATATATTCAATTTCCCACGTGACTTCATGGCCATCTCTCAGCGTCGCGCTGACGCCGCAGTATTTGTTCTGGGAAAGCTCAACCGCCTTCTGGACATTCTGCGGGTTGAGACCGTCGCTTTTCTTGAACTGGTAGATAACCTTGAAGCTGGTGTATTTCTTGGGGTGCTCCTCGGTCAGGTCGCTCTCCACTTTCAGATTGAACCAACTCACTGGTTCGCGCATTTTTTTGAGTACTGAAATAACATCCATTGCCGTGCATCCCGCGCGCGAGACCAGGAGAAGCCCCTTAGGCCGCGGCCCTCGGTCTTTGCCGCCGACGCTCGCATCAGCATCGAGCACCAGCTTGTGCCCGTCGAGTTCGCTCTCAAATGCCATGTCTTCGAGCCATCGCATTTGGATTTCTTTCTTCATGGTGCCTCCCCTATGATGTTGCTATTAGAAGTATAGTCCATCTTAAGGATACCGTAAAAGGCGACAAAATCAAAATGCTCGGCCTCGCGAATCATCGATGTTGAAACAGATTCAGCCTTGCCCTGAATCCGCGCCCGAGGTAGGATACCTCCCAAGGCTCTCATCGTATGGAACAATGGCGCAAATCATTTTCAACATTGATGCTGGCGGTTTTTATCGCTATTGTCGGCTTTTCGACCTCAAATCCCATAATTCCGCTCTACCTTCGGGAGCTTGGAGTGCGCGACTCCGCGTCGCTGAACGCGTGGACCGGCGCGATCAACGGCCTCTCGGCCCTCATCATGGCGCTGGCCGCTCCGGTATGGGGCGCGCTGGCGGACAGCTATGGAAGAAAATTGATGCTGCTCCGCGCCATGGGCGGTGGCGCGATCATTATGGGGCTACTGGCGCTTACCAGCGCGCCCTGGCAGGTCCTCGTGCTCAAAGGGCTGCAAGGCGCGATTACGGGGACGGTGGCGGCCGCGACCGTGCTCACCGCGACGATTGTGCCGGCTCAACAGATCGGGTACTGCATGGGGCTTCTGCAGATGGCGATCTTCGCGGGGAATTCGGGTGGCCCCCTCATCGGCGGAGTGATCACGGACCTCACGGGCGCTCGCGTGAATTTTCTCGTGACGAGCGGGCTTCTCGGTTCCGCCGCGCTCATGGTGTTTTTCCTTGTCGCGGAGACGCGGGTGCCGAAACCGAAACAGAAATCGGTGCTCCGCAACGCTATCCCCGATCTGTCGGTGCTGAGAGAGAATCGGGCTCTCGTTCAGATTTTTATGGCAATTTTCCTCGTGCAGATGGGCAATGCCATCACGGGGCCTATTATTCCGCTCGTCGTGCTCGCGCTGCAAAGCACCGATTCCTTCGCGGGATCCATTTCTGGCGTTCTCTTGGGGGTTACTTCGGTCGCGGCGGCGCTCGGCGCGGTCATTACCGGGAAATTCGCCCAGCGCTTCGGATTCGGCAAAACGCTCTTTGTCTGCGCGACGGGAGCCTGTCTTTTCTATCTTCCTCAGGGGTTCGCGGTGAGCGTGTGGCAGCTCCTCGCTCTGAGGTTCGCGTCGGGCTTTTTTATCGGCGGCACGATGCCGTCGGCGAACGCGCTCATCGCGGTACAGGCTCGAAAGGATCAGCAGGGATCGATTTACGGTCTCTCATCCTCGGTGACGAATATTGGCAATTCGCTCGGGCCGGTGCTGGGTGCCATCGCGGCAACAGTCGCGGGGTATCAGTCAGTCTTTTTTCTCTCGACGCTGATGTTCTTTGGGGTGAGTGCGGGAGTCTTCCAAATGATAAAAAAATCGGATGTTTCAGTTCGCGCTGACGTTGAATAGAAGGTTGTCCGAGTAGATTCCCGAGGATGCGCCCGCGGGTATCGCTCCAAGCGCGATGCTCACGGGGAGCTCAGTCCCATCTCTCATGGTGCGTGCCAACGAAGCGATGGTGAAGGAATCCCCGCATCGCGTTACGGGAACGCCGCCAATGAGAAGATTGTAGGAAATTTCGCTGTTTGAAGTTTGACTCTTGAGCGCGCCGCCATTCGCGGACTGGACAATGATCGAGTAGCCTGAGGAGAGGTTTGAGACGAGCCGGGCTGCGCCAAGGGCGATTGTCTCGTTAGGAGCGATGGCGAATCCCGCGCCGCAGGCGGGAGATGAGTCGCCGAGATACCCATTGATCTGAGCGACGCCGCTATCGCCAAAGTTCAAGGAAAGCTGAAGCACGGGAGGAACTATTACAGTGAGTTGAATCGTTGTGCTGGTTTTTCCGGTCGACTGGGCGCTGGCGGAAAAAAGCGCGCCCATGGCGATCGCGAGCACGAGACTTGTCTTTACGACGAATCCGACGATCTTTCTCACCTGAGTTCCCTCTGCCGTAAAGGGTACTTTTTATGGTGAGAAATGATGATATTTTGAGCTGCTGTATGGGGTTGATAATGACCGTAGCGGCAGAGTGAATTAGAGATAAAAGCTGAGGTAAAACTCTAAAAACTCCAACCGTGTCAGATTTGCAGTGGTGAATTTCTAATATCTCTAAATACGCTAAAGGGCTGTGGAGGAGAGTGGCACCGCAATTCCGTCACGGTTCCGCCGCGGTGTTTTGCTGAAACGGCGCGCCTCAGAAGGGGCGCGCCACGCGTTTACTGGCTGACTGAAACGAGTTCGATTTCGAAGACGAGGAACGAGTTCGGCGGTATGACATCGCCGATGCTCTGCGCGCCATAGGCGAGTTCCGGCGGGATGATGACGAGTCGTTTTTCACCCTTTTGCATGGTACTTACCACTTTGTCCCAGCCGTCGATGACTTCGCCCTTGCCGATCGTGAAGCTGAACGGTCCACCCGCGAGCGCCGATTGATCGAAGACTGTGCCGTCGAGGAGCATTCCTTTATAGATCACGGAGACTTTGCTGCCTGGGGCGGGAATGGCGCCGAAGCCCTTGCGTATGACCTTCTGGAAGATGCCGTTGCTGTCGGCGGTGAGGTCTGGCCACTTCTGGGCAATGACCGCGAGGTCGTCGTTGCGTTTTTGGGCGCCGAGGGCTTTGAGGGTGGCGTAGGCCGCGCTGAGGCGCTGGTCCCAGGCTTTCTGCGAGCTGTCAAAAGCCTTTGCCTTGGCGCCAACGCGCTGAATCATGACCGATTCGATCTTGTCGCCCTGCTGAATCGATTTGACGATATCCATGCCTTCGATCACCTTCCCGAAAATTGAGTGTTTGCCGTCGAGCCAGGGAGTCGCCTCGAGGGTGATGAAGAACTGGCTGCCATTGGTATTGGGGCCGGCATTCGCCATTGAGACGATACCTGGGCTGTCATGCTTGAGGTCGGGGACAATCTCATCGGGGAACTGGTAGCCAGGGCCGCCTGTGCCATCGCCCGCTGGATCGCCGCCTTGCACGACGAAATCGGCTACGACGCGGTGGAAGGTGAGGCCGTTGTAGAAGGGTTTGCCTTTTGTAACATCGAGCGTGCCCTCGGCAAGACCGACGAAGTTGCCTACGGTCATGGGGGCTTGTTCGAACGCGAGCGATATGACAATGGTACCCTTGTTTGTCTTCATGATGGCATACATGCCATCGGGGCGGGTTTCCTGCGCGGAGCAGGAAATAATGGTGATTGAAAAGAGCGCCAAGAGAAGCGCGACGACGACGCTTCGGTGTTTCATTTATGTACTCCCCGAACTCTCGATATTGTGCGGTCGTAGTATGGCGCATGGAGGCGCGCGGATTCAAGTGTGGGCAACGCGATCGAGGCTGTGGTACAATGTCGCGAATGGTGGTTTTTTAAGGAGCGCGCAATGTCCGAATACCGCAGACCAACCTGGGATGAGTACTTCATGGAAGTGGCGAACGCGATCGCGAAGCGGGCCACCTGCGACCGCGGGCGTTCAGGTTGCGTTATCGCGAAGGACAATCAGATTCTCGCGACGGGCTATGTGGGCGCGCCCGCGGGGTTGCCGCACTGCGACGATGTTGGTCACCAGATGCGCAAGGTGCTCCACGAGGATGGCTCGATTACCCAGCACTGCGTGCGTACGGTGCATGCTGAGCAGAACGCTATCTGCCAGGCCGCGAAGCGGGGCGTGGCGATCGGCGGGGCGACGCTGTACTGCCGCATGACGCCCTGTCGAACCTGCGCGATGCTCATCATCAACTGCGGGATTGTGCGCGTGGTCTCGGAATTCCGCTATCACGACGCCGAGGAGAG
>JAKALZ010000110.1 GCA_021813065.1 bacterium | reverse complement strand
ATCTCGCGCAGCACCTTCTTCTCTAAAAGAGCGATGTCGCGTTCGAGCCTTTGCCGCCGCTGATCGCGGTCCACCGCCGCGGCGAGATCGCCCTCCGCATCGAGGCGGCCTCCGGCGATCTGCCGCGCCAAGCTCTCGTACACGGCATCTAAATTCAAGCCTTCGAACTTGAACGCAAAGCCGTCGAGCGGAAACCATTCCGTAGCATAGAACGTTCCTGAGGCTTCCATCCACGCCTGCGCCTCGCCGCCAAAACTTGCCACAAACAGTATTTTGTAGGGTATCGCCTTGGCGATAACGGTTAAAATTCGACTATCTAGCGCTTTTTGGCGAAGCGACACCTCGAACACCTGTATCTCTTTCACTTCTTCGCCTGCGGCGACGCCGATCGTACCATCCGCCAGCTTGTTCCGCCAGATGATCGATTCGATCTGTTCCTTCATCATATCACGAATCGAAACGCTTACGCTCCCGTTGGCATATAGCTTTTCCTTGGCCACGCGGCGGTTCACCTCGGTCGATCGGGGCAGTCCCAGCACCGTCTCACCTCACCACGAGGAAGCAAATCAGCTCGAAGTCATCGAGTCCGCTGATTTTCGTCGTCAGCGCGGAGGTACCGCCTGGACTGAACAAGCTGTCGATATCGCTCTCGGCTTTTTTATCGATTATAGAGGCGATGGCGTCCGTCAGCAGCGAGGAAACGCTTTCCATCTCCCGTCCATCCCTCGTTTCCACGTTGAAGTCGCGGCATAGATCCGTGAGGGGAACGTCCCTGCCCTTGCAGAGGGAACGGGTCTTGTCCAGAAGCTCCTTGGGCGAGAGGTGGTCGCAGACCACTTCGCCCTTCTTTCCTACATATACCATGTAGAAAGGATGCAGGCGATTCTGCGAATCGACATTCACGCTGTTATCGCGGTTTTTGAGGACAAACACCAATCCTGGAGGGCAGCCTTCGGACGCGGGAACGACGGCATGAAGCCCGAAGGGCACCATGTCCATATCGCCGTTCGCTTTCACATATTCGAGCAGGTCCAATCTGAACTCATTCAGTCCGAGATCCATGATGGAGATTCCCGATTGCATGTCCTCGATGTCCACCACTTCTTCCTGAAGCCGTTTCAGCTGGGCCCTGCGGTATTCAAGGTCGCCGGTCTCTTCGGCGTTGATGAGGTCGTCGTCTCCCGTGGAGGTCATGACCGAGATGCGCATCCTCGTCTCGACGCGGCCTTTCAGCGACAAGTATTCATCCAAGTCCACATCGGGCCAGAAATTCACGAGCTGAATCACCTCATTCCTGCTTCCGATACGGTCGATCCGCCCGAAGCGTTGGATGATCCTGACGGGATTCCAGTGGATATCGTAGTTGACGCAATAGTCGCAGTCCTGCAGGTTCTGGCCTTCGGAAATGCAATCCGTGGCGATCAGCACCGAGAGATCGTTCCGGTTTCCGGGCATCAGCAGGGATTTGTCCTTGGAAATCGGCGAAAAGAGCGTGAGCACCTCATTCATGGAAGCCCGCTGCCCCTTGATGGTCGTCCTGCCCTCGACACTTCCCGTTATCATCGCCGTATCGAGCCCGAATTTTGCGTTCACGAAGACGCTCAACTGCGCGTAAAGATACTCGACGGTATCGGAAAATGCCGAGAAGATGAGGATTTTACGGTTCCCGCCGTTTATCGGAGCGCTGATTTTCTCCTCGATCAGACGCAGGAGAGTCTGCAGCTTGGTGTCATGCTCGGGCGTTATATCGTCGATCATTGCCTTCAGCAATGCCAGGGTTTCGGCGTCTTCGGAGAGTCTGTCGCGCCAGGACTTGTAGTCCATATCCGCGAGGTCGATCTTGATGCTGTGCTCTGCTACAAAATACTCGGTGTTGCGATCATCGTCGTCGAAGTCTTCATCATCGCCCGCCAACTCGCGCCCTTCTATCACAGAGACGCCGCCTTTCACATAGGCGTCGATTTCAGCGATGGTATCGTCTATCAACTTCTTCACCCGCTCAAGGGTGAGCCTAAAGGACTGCACCGAACTTTCGAGCCTTTTCAGGAGGTTGATGCTCATCAGTCGGCGGATACCCATCTCGCGGCCAGCGCGGTTCAAACCCTTTTTAATATCAACATATTTTTCGAGTTTGCTGGGATGGAGAAAATCGGTCGGCACGTAAACCGAGAGATTGAGCATCATCAGCTGACCGTAAATCTCCGCGTAGTTAATCGCGCTTTTAAGGTCACTCAAGGAAGGACGCAAGGAGATGGGCTTGAGCCGTTCCGGAAAGGAGCCTATCTCGCTCATGTTGTAGTATTTCTGAATATGCTTGCGGGAGCGGGCTATGGTTACGCTATCCAGCATGGTGAAGAAGTCGAAGTCCAGCATTTTTAGGAGCGCTTCGGTAGTTCTCTCGCCCTCTCGCTTCTTGTTCCATTGATTGAAGACTGCCTGAGCGCCGCGGAAAATCTCGTCGATCGAATGCCGGGTCCCCAGCTTCTTGTTGATAAGTTCGGGATTCCCTTCGTAAGCGAGTTCAAGCTGATTGCGGAGATCGACGAAGCGGTTGTTGACCGGCGTGGCCGAGAGCATCAGCACCTTCGTCTTCACGCCCGCGCGTATGATACGGTTCATCAGGCGCAGGTAGCGGTTCTCCCGGCGGTCTTCGCCGTAGACCTCCCCGCCATTCCTGAAGTTGTGCGATTCGTCGATGACCACGAGGTCGTAGTTGCCCCAGTTGAGCCTGTCCAGATCGAGTCCATTCGACTTTCCGCGCTCCCTCGAAAGATCGGTGTGGTAGAGCACATCGTACCGCAGCCGGTCGGAGGCTATCGGATTGTTGACGTAATTATCTTTGAAGGTGTTCCAGTTGTCCGAGAGCTTCTTAGGGCAGAGCACGAGGACGGAGCGGTTCCGGTTCTCGTAATACTTGATGACCGCGAGGGCGGTGAAAGTCTTCCCCAAGCCGACGCTATCCGCCAGTATGCAGCCGTTGAAGGTCTCAAGTTTATTGATGATCGCGAGCGCCGCATCTTTCTGAAACGCGTACAGCTTGTTCCAGATCTTGCTTTCCTTGAAACCCGTCGCCTCGTTGGGCAGGACATCATCGGAGATGTCCCCCAAAAACTCGTTGAACATGTTGTAGATCGCTAAAAAGTAGATGAATTCCGGCGCGTTTTCGGCATAGGCGGCTGTTATGCCTTCGATCACCTGATCAGTCACGTCCCGCATCAGGCTTTTGTCGTTCCATATCTGGTCGAACATGCGGACATAATCGCCCGAAAGCGGGGCATACATTTTGTTCACCTGATTGATGATGTTGTTGCCCCGCTCGCATCCGATATCGGCGGTAGTGAAGCCTTGAAGGGGCATATAGGTGGCTGTCTCCCCGCCCACCACGTTCATGAAGCCGCTAATATTCCCGCCTGTAAGGTTGGAGCGAAAACTTACCTTTTTACGTATCCAGTCGGCGCATTCGCGGGCGATGGCCTTCTGAGTGAGTTCGTTGCGGAGCTTGACTTCAAAGGGTGTGCCGTAGAGGGACCGCTCCCTTTCGAGCCGGGGGATGTAGAACTCCCGCTTCTCCTTGGGGGCCTTCTCCTGCAGGAAAGTCGGCGAAGTGAAGATAAACCGCAGCTCATCGATGCCGTCGAGCTGCTTCTTCAGCGCTTGATACGCGTAGATGGAAAAACAGGCCGCCGCCACGGACAATTTGTCGCCTTTTTTCAGCGTGACTGTAAGGTCATCCTTGACGGTCTTGCCCACGTTGTCGAGCATCTCGGGCATGCGCATTTTTCGGAATCTCCTCGGTTTTTATATCGTTTTGAACTTTAACATTACACTCATCCTCACAACAAAAAGCAATGAAAGGGTCAACTTCACTGCCAATTATATCATTGAATCATCCTAGGTGCAGCTAAGCCCGAATAGCCGCTTATAATGTAATTTTGCCTGTTCCGCGCCTGTTTATCAGGAGTGCATGCGACGAAAAGCGGTACATTGCCAGAAAGCCGCCTTTATTGCGACTAACCCTAATATCGGTGATACTTGAATCCATGGAACCAATGGCGGCGGAGCGGATGGGCATCAATCTGTACTCGGAGTACAGCCTCCACGCGCAGCTCAAGGAGTACCTCGCGAGGCCGGGCGACCGGCTCGAGGCACTGGTCGAGGGCAAGGTGATCGACCTGGTGCGCGCCGACGGCGAGCTTGTCGAGGTGCAAACCGGACACCTCGGCCAGATCAAGGCGAAAGTGCTCGCGCTCGCCGCGCGCGGCTACCGCGTGCGCGTGGTGTATCCCATCTCGGCGACGCGCGAGCTGCGCAGGCTCGACCCCTTGACGCAAGAGCTGATCTCGACGCGCCGCAGTCCGAAGCGCGGCGACATCTACAGCCTCTTCGACGAGCTTATACGTGCTCCCGAATTTGTCGCCGCGCCCGGCGTGATCGTCGAGGTGCTCATGATCCGCAGTATCGAGACGAAAACGCGCGACGGCTCAGGGTCGTGGTGGCGGAAGGGCGACCGGACGGTCGACAAGGAGCTTGTCGAAGTCCTCGATTCGTGCGTATTCCAGAGTCAGGACGACTGGCTCGCCTTCATCCCCGAGGCAATCGAGCCACCCTGGAGTTCGTCGTCGCTCGGCGCGGAGCTCGGCATAGGCGCCGCGCGCGCCCGCAAGATCCTCTACTGCCTCGCGAAGAGCGGACTCCTCGCGGAAACTGAAAAACAGGGCCGGTTCAAGACCTATTGCTTCCCTTCGGCTTCGGGCCGCGCAGCCAATTGAGCGATCCACCGCGTGGGGAAGCGTGATGCTGGCGGGCTCGGCGCGGCCCCAGCGCTCCAGAGCTTCAGCGGATCATTCCGGCCGCATCACCCTGAAGCCGAAGGTAAAATCAGTGCCTTCCAGGTAGTCGACATTGCGCCACTCGATCGTGCAGCTCTCGGCCTTGTAGCGCCAGGCGCCGCCGCGAACGGGCGCTTTGTAGATTCCCGGCTTGTCGGTTTGGGGAAGCAGATCGGCGCACCACTCCCACACATTGCCGCACATGTCGTAGATCCCGAGCTCGTTCGGCGCAAGGAAACCGCCCGCGTGAGGGCCTGTCGCCGATTGCGCCATGCTGTAGGCGACTTTGGCGGGATCTTCCGAACCCGCGTACTTGTAGCCCTTGGATTGTGTACCTCCTTTCGCGGCCCACTCCCATTCGAGCTCAGTGGGGAGCCTGTAGCCTTTGGCGTTGAAATCGATGGCGTACGCGTTGCCCTTCTTGGTGTAGGCGTGCGGAAGGCCTTCGAGGTCCGAGAGCCAGTTGCAGAACTCCGCCGCGTCGTAATAACTCATTTCGACGACAGGCGTGGCGGAAGTCGTCGTAATGTAGGGGTTTTTCCATGTCGCGTCCGGCTTTTTTACCCAGCTCTTTGAGCTTGCGTCGTAGATGTAGCCTCCACCTCCTGTCTCGGCGGTGGTCGCATATCCCGTGGCGGTGACAAACGCCGCGAATTCCGCGTTGTCGACTTCATATTTTCCGATATAGAAATCCCGTAGGATGGTATTCTTATACGTGCCGCCATCGACGTGGATCAGCTCCATCGAGCCGAGAGGCTTCGGCATGGGAGGCGGCATATTGCGCGCGACCCGGAAACCGGTATCATTCCACGCGCTGTATCTTCCCGCCTTGTCGCGGTACTGCGCCATGAGCGCGTCGATGCCCGCCAGGAAGCTGCCGCCTCTGATCACCTTCTCCTTGCCGGTGTCCGGTCCATGAGGGTCGGTTGCCGTGTCGCTCGTATAGAGGCCGTACCAGTCGCCGCACCACTCCGCGACATTGCCCCCCATGTCGTACAGGCCCAGTTGATTCGGTTGCTTTGTCGCCACCGGGTGCGTCGCGCCTTCAGCGTTGGAAGAATACCAAGCAACAGTATCGGGTCGATTCGAGCCGATATACCTCGTCTTGGATTTCTGGGGCAGCTGGCCGCCGCCAGCGGCGAACTCCCACTCGGCCTCGGTGGGAAGCCGATAGCCATTCTTCGAGAAATCCGCCTTGTACTCCTTCCTTTCATCGAGCACATAGACGTCATCCAATCCTTCCTTTTGGGAGAGAAAATTGCAGTAGGCCGCCGCGTCTTCCCAGGTTATGAGCACCACCGGCTGCGCATCGGTCTGATCGAAACCCGGTTTTTCCCAATTGGCTTTCGGGTCCGTTAGCCATTTCTGGCCATTCCATACATTGCCGTTTCGCTTCAAGTCGACATAGGTCAAGAAATAGTTATAAATGTATACCTTGAATTCCGCGATGGTGACTTCATGCGCGCATATGTAAAAGGGTGAGATAGTAACCTGGTGCTGCGGTTTTTCTTCGTCGGACAGCATCGAGGTTCCCATGGTGAATGTGCCGCCTGGAACGAGCACCATCTCGGGAGACACATACGCAGGTTCTGGCTGATCCCATTGCGCGGACGCGACGCCGGGGCAGAGCGGCGCCAACGCAAGCAGTGCGATCAAGCGCGCAATTCCCCTGCGCGGAGCAGGCGCCGTGCCGTGATGAACGGATTTAC